>JBCBDK010000067.1:0-10993 GCA_038529675.1 Actinomycetota bacterium | reverse complement strand
TGAGCAAAGAGAAGTTCGAGCGGAACAAGCCGCACGTGAACATTGGGACGATGGGTCACATCGACCACGGCAAGACCACCCTGACCGCCGCTATCTCGAAGACGCTGGCGGCGCGCGGTTTGGCCGATGCGGCGGCGTTTGATGAGATCGACAAGGCGCCTGAGGAGAAGGCTCGTGGTATCACGATCTCGATTGCGCATATCGAGTACGAGTCGGAGAATCGGCATTATGCGCATGTCGATATGCCGGGTCATGCGGACTACATCAAGAACATGATCACTGGTGCTGCTCAGGTCGACGGTGCGATTCTGGTGGTGGCGGCGACCGACGGTCCGATGCCGCAGACGCGTGAGCATGTGTTGTTGGCTCGTCAGGTGGGTGTGCCGTACATCGTGGTGGCGCTCAACAAGAGCGACATGGTCGATGACGAGGAGCTGATCGAGCTCGTCGAGCTCGAGGTGCGCGAACTCTTGAACGAGTACGAGTTCCCCGGTGACGATGCTCCCGTGGTGCAGGTGTCGGCTCTGAAGGCGTTGGAGGGTGATGAGGCTGCGCAGGAGAAGATCATGGAGTTGATCGCTGCGTGTGATGAGTCGATTCCTGAGCCGCAGCGTGATCTGGACAAGCCGTTCTTGATGCCGATCGAGGATGTGTTCACGATTACGGGTCGTGGCACGGTGGTGACGGGCAAGGTGGAGCAGGGGATCATCCACACCGGTGATGAGATCGAGATCGTCGGGTTGCGTGAGACGCAGAAGACGACGTGTACGGGTGTGGAGATGTTCCGCAAGTTGCTCGATGAGGGTCAGGCTGGTGACAACATTGGTGCGTTGTTGCGTGGTACGGACAAGGACGATGTGGAGCGTGGTCAGGTGTTGTGTGCGCCGGGCTCGATCACGCCGCACACTGATTTTGAGGGTCAGGTGTATGTGTTGACGAAGGATGAGGGTGGTCGTCACAAGCCGTTCTTCAACAACTATCGGCCGCAGTTCTTCTTCCGGACGACGGATGTGACGGGCACGATCGAGTTGCCGTCGGGCACCGAGATGGTGATGCCGGGTGACAACGTGGACATGACCGTCGAGTTGGGCAAGCCGATCGCGATGGACGAGGGTCTGCGGTTCGCGATCCGTGAGGGCGGCCGCACCGTCGGCGCCGGCCGCGTCACCAAGATCATCAAGTGACCCGGGCGCAGCGAGAAGGAACGAGACACCAATGGCTCAGAACATCCGCATCCGCCTGAAGGCGTTCGATCACGAGATCATCGACCAGTCGACGAAGAAGATCGTCGAGACGGTCACCCGGACCGACGCCACCGTGCGCGGCCCGATCCCGCTGCCGACCGACAAGCACCGGTACACGGTCATCCGTGGCCCGCACGTCGACAAGGACAGCCGGGAGCACTTCGAGATGCGCATCCACAAGCGCCTCATCGACATCGTGAACCCGAACAACAAGACGATCGACAGCCTCCAGCGCATCGAGCTGCCGGCCGGCGTCGACATCGAGATCAAGATCCAGAACTGACACGCTGAACCGGGTGCATCTCGCTGCGCTCGGCACCCTTGAGGCCTGCGGCGCAGCTGTGCGCGGGAGACTCGAGGAACAGCGAAGGTACGAGACGGGCGGGCCTTCGGGCCCGCCCGTTGCGCGTTCTGTACGGAGTGCGGGCTGAGCTGGATGGTGAGAACTCGGCAAGGAATCGGTGAAACCGTGGAGAACGTGGCGACCACGTTCACGCCGGCCCCGTCCCGAGCCGATAGACCACTGACATGGGCTTGTTCGGGCGATCACGATCGGGACCGGAGCACGAACCGTCGCGGGTCGATCCGGAGCACGTCGACACGTTCTGGCGCGCGGAAGGTGACCCGGCCACGGCCGACACCGCCGCCGAGCGGTCCGGCGCCACGTCGAACGCGATGAGCGGCGCCGCCACGCGCCCGCCGACCACGTTGCCGCCGCCGTCGGCTGGGACCACCCCGATCGTCCAGGTGATGGAACCGAAAGCGACCCGCCGCCGCACGCTGGCGATCGTGGCGCTCGCAGGCGTTGTCGCCTGGCTCGGAGGCCTGGGCGGCGCCCTCCTCGGAAGCAGCATCGCCGACCGGTGGGACCGCCCACCGAGCCGCCCGTCGACACAGCCGCTCGACATCGCAGAGGCCCGTGGCGGATTCGACGGCCGGATCGACGTCCAGGCCGTCGCCGACTTCGTCGGTCCGTCCACCGTCACGATCTCGGCAGACATCGGCCCCGGCGTCAGCACCGGCACCGGCATCATCATCACCGAAGACGGCGAGATCCTCACCAACGCCCACGTGGTCGAGGGCGCCACCGAGGTCCGCGTCCGGTTGGCCGGCGAGTCCGAACCTCGCGACGCAGCCGTGCTCGCCAGCGATCGCGGGAACGACCTGGCCCTGCTCCGGATCGGCGGGGACGGCTACACGCCTGCCCGATTCGCCGACCCCGACTCCGTTCGGATCGGCGACGAGGTGGTGGCCATCGGCTTCGCACTGAACCTCGACGGTGACCCGTCGGTCACGCTCGGCATCGTCTCGGCACTCGATCGCAGCTTCGGCCTGGACGGGGTGTTCCTCGACGGGCTCATCCAGACCGACGCCGCCATCTCCTCCGGTAACTCGGGCGGCCCACTCGTCAACGCAGCCGGCGAGGTGGTCGGCATCAACACCGCCGTCGCCCGGAACACCGCCGTGTCGGCCGCAACGAACGTCAGCCTTGCGATCTCCACCAAGGAAGCGCTGCCGATCATCGAATCGCTTCGTGAACGCGCAGGTGGCGACGAGCGCGAGGAGGCGTTCCTCGGTGTGAACCTGCTCGATCGGCGCGACGGCGGCCAGGGCGTCATCGTCACCGAGGTGGCGGCGGGGACGCCTGCCGCGGAGGTGGGGCTCGAGGTCGGCGACCTCATCGTCGCAGTCGACGGCGCCGCCACCGACGGCTCGCCTGGCCTGATCGCGGCGATCCGCGACAAGGAGCCGGGCGACACCGTGAACGTGACCCTGGTACGTGACGACGAGACCGTCGACGTCGAGGTGACGCTGACGAACCGTCCGGTGACGACCGACGAATGACACGCGGCGTCGTGACAGAAGCGTCTCGGCGCGACGGTCCGCTACCGGCAGTTGCGCTGACAGGTGCCCGTCCGGCGGGGTGATCGCCGCAGCGTCGTCAATACTGGTGCGGTGCGCCGACCGTTCGCGATGTCCCGATCGTCGTCGGGCACCCGTGTCGACGCCGACACGATCCGGCCGCCGCACATCGACGGCTACGACGACCTGGTCGTCATCGGCCGCGGCGCCTCATCGACCGTGTACCGAGCGCGGCAGGCGAGCCACGGGCGCGACGTGGCGATCAAGGTACTCACCGTCGACATCTCCGACCGCAAGGCGCGGCGCCGCTTCGATCGTGAGCGCTCGGTCAACGGTCGGCTGAGCGATCACCCCAACGTCGTCACCGTGCTCGAGTCCGGGCTCGTCGAAGGACGTCAGCCGTACCTGGCGATGGAGCTGTTCGAACACGGGTCGCTCGCCGATCGACTCGCTCGGCGCGGACCGTTCGAACTCGGCGAGACCTTGCACCACGGCATCCGCGTGGCCGGCGCACTCGAGAGCGCGCACCGCCTCGGCGTGCTCCACCGGGACATCAAGCCGCACAACATCCTGCTCTCGAGGTTCGGTGAGCCCGCGCTCGCCGACTTCGGGATCGCGTCCCTGCTCGAGAACGAGCGGGCGATGACCGCAGCGCTCACGCCGAATCACGCGGCGCCCGAGTTGCTCGAGGGCGAGGACCCAACCGCACAGAGCGACGTGTACTCGCTCGGTTCGACGTTGTACACACTGCTGGCCGGCACACCTCCGTTCGCCGGTCCCGACGGTGAGGGCGTGCTGGCGCAGCTCCTGCGGATCACCACGAGCGACATGCCACCCATGCCGCGGACCGATGTTCCGCCCACGCTCGCCGAACTGCTTCGCACCGCACTCGCCCGCTCGCCGGGCGACCGACCCGCCTCGGCAGCGGACTTCGGACGTGCGCTCCAAGGCGTGCAGACGAACCTCGGCCTCGCCGCGACCCCGCTCCCGCTCGGCGACGCCGACGGTGCGATGCCCGCATCGCCCGCACCTGCGGCACCACCACTTCCGCCGCCGGCGGCAGTGCCGCACTCGGACGCACCACCGCCCCCGCACACACCGGTCGCCGACGCCCCGGCGGGCGATGCCGGTCGTCCTGCCGCAGCGATGGAGCACGATGGCGACGAGACGATCGATGTGCCCACCGGGCTGGTCCCTGGCGGGACGCCGCGCCCGCAGACGTCCCCGGGATGGGACGACGAGACCGCCGACCCGGACCATGCCGTGTCGTCGCCGACGGTGGTGGGCCGGGCGGCGAGTGTCCGCCGTCGTCGAGCCGAGCCGACGTCGCGACGTCGGTTGCCCATCGTGATGTGGTCGGTCGTCGCCGTGCTCGTCGGTGCCGGCATCATCCTCGGTGCGTCACGGCTCCTCGGACGCGACGACGACTCCGATGCTGCGGCCGTGGCGTCCGACTCCGAGCCGGGCGCCGATGCGGGCGAGTCGGGGGGCGACCAGCGCGTCGGACAGGACCCGGCTGTCGCCCCCGACGACGTCGCAGCCCTGGCACCGGTCGATGTCACCGCCATCGCCAGCGCCGGCGGCGGGTTGCTCGTGACCTGGGACGATCAGGCGGATGGCCGGTATCAGTTCGTGGTCGTGGCGCGGCTTGCCGACGGGACCGACGTGGCAGCCGACGACCCGACCGAACCCGGTGCAGAGACGGCGACCGTCGACGTGTCGGCCGACCGGGTCGAGTGCGTCACGGTGATGGCGATCCTCGGCCGGCGCGACGGCGAGCTCGTTCGCGCCGAGTCCGAGCCGTTCTGCTTCTGACGCCGCGTTGCGTCCGAGCCGTGGTCGGCGTCAGCAGGGGTCCGGGTAGGGGCAGATGTCGCTGTAGCCGGCCTGGGCGATCGATCCAGCACCGCTCGCGTTGACCGCTCGGACTCGGACCTGGCCGGAGTTCCGGGTCCAGTTGTTGATGAACACCGAGGTCGAGGTGGTGGTCTGCCAGCTCCCGCCATCGAGGCTGTACTCGTACGACGTTGCGTTGGCCACCGCGTTCCACGAGATGTCCATGAACTCCCACTCGAGATAGGCGGTGAGCCCCGTGACCGGCCCGGGCACGGGCGGCGGCGGATCGGCGGTCCGGACGGAGACACTCGCTGCGGAGGAGTTGATCCCGTTGGCGCCGACGGCCACGACACTGACCGTGTAGTCGGTCGACGGGCTCAGTCCGCCGATCGTGTGTGGCGAGCTCGTGATCGTCGAGGACGACCCACCGACGGTCACGATCCAGCTCGACACCGTCGTGCCGTTGGTCGGCGAGGTCTGACTCCACGAGACCGAGACCGACGTCTGGGTGACCGGCCCGCCGGTCAGGCCGCTCGGTGCCGCAGGTGCCCCGCTCGGCGTCGCCGTGTCGGTCGCTGCGAGCGACGGTCCAGCAGGGGCGATGGCCCGGATGGTGAACGTGTACGACGTGCCGTTGGTCAGCCCGGTCCAGACGTACCGCTCCTGCGAGACGGGAAGCCGTCGTTCCTCGCCACCCATCTCGATCGCGTACTGGGTGACGTCGCCGGGGTTGGTGGCGGGAGCGATCCAGACGAGCTCGACGTGGCCGTTGCCGGGCCTCGCTTCGAAGCCGCGAGGCGCGCTCGGCGGGTCGGGCAGGGGAACGTTGGTGCGTACGTCGGCGAAGGTGCCGGTCGGGCCCTGGCCGACGCCGTTGCGGGCGACGATCGTGAATCGGTACGTGGTGCCGGTCGTGAGTCCGGTGACCGTGTGCGTCGTCGACGAGGCCGAGAGGGTCAGGCCGCTCACCACCGCTGAGCCACCGACGACGCTCCCGTCGAGGACGTAGCCGGTCAGCGGACTCCCACCGTCGTTGCCAGGCGCGCTCCACGTGAGCGTCACGGCGGTGCCGGAGGCGTCGGAGACCGCCGTCCCGACGACGGGCCGCGTCGGTAGGCCCACGGGAACGACACCCGTTGCGGTGTCGGCCCCACCAGGGGTGCCGCCCGGATGCACGGCGGTGACCGAGAGGTCGTACGCCCGACCGTTCGTGAGACCGCGGAACTCATAGGAGGTGCGGGTGCCGGCGATCGTCGACGACGCCGGCGTGCCCCCGCCGGTCGGGGTCGCAGTGACCACGTAGTCGGACCATTGTCCGCTCGTCGGTTCCGACCAGCCCATCGTGATCGAACCGTCGCCCGCGGTCGTCGACGTGATCGTCGGCGCCGATGGGAGATTCGCCGCCGGCGTGAACGGCCCGACGGTCGACGGTGCGCCAGTTCCGCTCGCGCTGAGCGCCCGGACGGTCACCTGGTGGGTGGCGCCGTTCGCGAGCCCGGTGAGGTCGTGACGCCGAGCGGACGACGCAACGTCGATCGAACCACCTGGGGAGACGGTGAGCCGATAGCCGGTCACCGGGCGCCAACCGATCGGCGGTTCCCACGTGATGGTCGCGCTGCCGTCGCCAGGCGCTGCCCGGAGCCGTCGCACCGAGCCGTCGCCGATCGGCGTGACGGGCGCGGACTCGCCGACGGGTCCGAGACCCTGCGCGCTGACGGCGGTGATCCGGATGCGGTAGGTCGTCCCGTTCCTGAGACCGGTCGCCGTGGCCGAGGTCGCCGTGGCCGCAGCATCGGGGACGGCGACCGTCGTGCCGTCCCCGGCCACCGCCACGAGCCGGTACGACGTGACGTCGTACCAGTCGACCGGTGGCTGCCAGGTGATCGTCGCGGTGGCATCGTCCGCCGAGATCGACTCGATGACGACGGTGCCGTCCCCGGCGACGCGGACGCCGGTCGGCGTGACCGGATTGGACCGACCGGTCCGACCGTCGCCGTCGTCGCTCGTGGGCGTGACGTCGACGACGTGCACGACACCGTTGTCGAGACCGGTGAAGGTGGTCGCCGTCTCGTCCCTGCCGAGCGTGCGCGTCGCAACGGGCGTGGTAGCGCTCGAGCCATCATCCACGATCACGTCGACCCGGTAGCCGGTGACGTCGTACCAGTCGGTCGGTTCCGACCAGCCGACACTGATCTCTCCGTCGCCGGCGGTGGCGACGACCGTGGCCGGCAACCCGTCGCCGGCGACGCCGGGGACCACCTCACCGGACACCAAGCGCTCGCTCTCGTCGTCACCTCGGCGCATCGTGATCGCGATCCGGTACGGCGCTCCGTTCACCAGATCGTCGACGACGTGTCGGCGGGCGTCGGCGGGCAGCGTGGCGGACTGGACGACCGCACCGGCCGCGTCGATCACCTCGACGATGATCGCGTCGAGGTCGGCCCACGCTGCGGGCACCTCCCAGCTGATCGTGGCACCTCGGTTGGCGGCCACGACCAGCAGGTCGCTCACGCCGACGGCGCCGGGAACGGTGGTCGGCGTGGTCGGTGCGGTCGGTGCGGTCTGGTCCGGCGGGTTGGTCTCGCCGCCGACGGTGGTCGTCGGCGAGTCCGACGGACTTCCCGGGTTCGTCGTCGCCGGGGGTTCGCCCGACGCCGACCCGGGATCGTCGCCACCACCGTCGAGCGGGTCGGGCGCGGTCGGCGGTGGAGCGTCGGGCCTGGAGGGTGGCGGCCGAGGAACGACGATCGCGTCGTCGCCCGTCGCGGGCTCGTCCGGTTCTTCGGGCTCGGATTCGTCGGCCGCCGGATCGGACCCCGGGTCGGTCCCGTCGCCGGCCGGTTGCCCACGAGTGGTGCCCTCGCCGTCAGGGTCGTACTTGCGACGTTCGACGAGTGCACCGTCGGGTTCGATCATCCAGACGCGTTCGGAGTCACGGTCGTTCACGTAGGCCACGTCGCCGTCGACGACGACGTCGAAGCTCGTCGGCGCGTCCGGCAGCTGGATCTCGGCGACGACCTCGGCGGCGCGGAGGTCGACGAGGTGCAGCGAGCCGTTCGTGTGGTCGGGCACGATGACGCGGGTGGAGGTGACCTGCGGAACGCCCAGGTCGTGGCCGTCGACGCCGAGCGCCACCCGGCGAACGGTGCCGTCGGTGACGTCGATCAGCAGCAGGATCGAGCCCTGGAGCACCGGCACGACCGGCGAACCGTTCGTGTCGTCGGGCGACGCGACCCGGCCGTCGTCGCTGAGTTCGATCTCGACCTCACGCCCGTCGGGGACGATCACCGTCGGGTCGGTCCGGTCGACGACGACCGCACCGACCGGTGTCACGGTGAGATCGAGGTCGGCGCCTGGGTCACCGACGGGGAGCCGCTCGACGATGCGGTCCCCGTCGATCGCCAACACGGCGCCGGTGTCGAGGTCGACGATCCACAGCACGCCCTCGTCGTCGACCACCGCGTCGCCGACCGTGCCACCGACGTGCACAGTCGAGCCGACGGGGAGCAGCGTCAGCGCGTCGAGTTCCTGCACGGTTTCAGCCGACGGGTCGACCGCGTAGACGCGGGAGCCGCCACCGACCAGCTCGACGTCGTCGGGCAGGTCCTGCTCGTCCGCAACATCGAGTCGTGCGAGGTCGAGTCGTGAGACCTGGCCGGATTCGTCGGTGACGTAGACCTGGCCGTCGATCGTGAGGACGTCGAGTCGCCCGATCGGCTCGAGCAGAGCGATGGTCGTGTCGGAGCCTGCCGGGCCGACGCGGGTGACCGAGTCGGCAGCATCGTTCGGGAGCCACGTGCCGGCCGGAGAGGTGGACAGAGCGGTGTTCGAGGCGTCGTTCGCCACGAGTGCCGCGCCGGTGACGACGCTGCTCGCGACGAGCAATGCCAGCGGCGTCCGATACGAGGCCAACGACATCATCGGCGGGCTCCTCGGTCGGCCCGGCGATCACCGGCGTCGTGCCGGCGATGTCGTCGACCGCGTCGGCGCTCGTGCTGCTGCGTGCGGCGAAGGGACCGCGGGTCGAGGTGGCGTCGGACTCGCTCGGTCAGCGGTGCGGTTTCGCCGAGCCGTGCGACGAGGCGATCTCGGGATCGCCACACGCGTGCCGCGTCGTCGTCGGTGAGCGGCCCGTCGCCGTACAGCGCATGCTGGACCGGTCCGTACAAGCCGGCGAGGATCGGCGCGACGTCGGGATCGTGCTCGACGATGTCCTCGACCGTCGCCGTCTCGGGATCCGCCGGCTCACGTCGCGCCTCGCGCAGCCGGTCGAGGACGTCGTCCCAGGCACCGAGGACATGTGCGCGCGGGTCGCTGATCACGGCTCGTCGGCGTCGGGTCCGGAGTCGCTTGGCGACCGAGATCGCCGCAACGGCTCCGACAGCGGCGACCCCCACCGCCGCGACGATCACCGCCGGCCACGCGCTGGACCCGTCGACGTCGCCCGCGCCGATCGGCGCCGGTACCACCGCCGGATCGAGGTCGGGTGCGACGACCGGCGGGAGCGCCTGGAGCTCGGTGGCGTCGCCGGTCGAGGCGTCCGACGACGGCTCGGCCTCGGCGACGACCACGGGCTGCTCGCCTCCGAACCCGACGAGTACGCCGCCGCTGCCCGACTCGGCGCTCGGCAGGCGGAACGGGACCCAGCCGACGTCGTCGAACCCGATCTCGGGCCAGACCCGGAGGTCGGCCGGCCTGAGCTCGAACCGGCCCGGGCCCGGCGCAGCGGCGGGGTCGAAGCCGACCACGAGGCGCGTCGGGAGCCCGGCAGCCCGAGCGAGCACCGCGAACGCCGAGGCGACCTGCATGTCGTTGCCGACGTTCGTGTCGAAGAGCATCCGGTCGAGTTGGTCGGCCGACGTGCCGCCGGGGATGGACCGGTCGCCACGGACCGTGCGAGCGAGGTGGTCGGAGAGCAGAATCGCCTCGTCGAACGCCGACGGAGCGTTCGACGTCAGCGTGTCGGCGAGCTCGATCATCCGCTCCGACACAGCTGCAGGCAGCTCGAGCGCTGCGTCGGCGGTGGCGTCACTCGCGATCGGGAGGCCGGAACGGAGCGCGTCGATCGAGGGAACCGGAACGTCGGCGATCAGCTGGTAGCTCGTCGCCGCCGGGTTGCCGTCGCTCCGACCGGTGAGGTCGGCCTGTCCGGCGTCGGCGACCAAGGTGCCGCTCACCGGATCGATCAGCGCCGCGGTGCCGACGACCTCGATCGGATCGTCCGCCGCAGGAAGCCACGGCCCGTCGAGCGACACGACATCGACGCGCATCGAGACACGGCGCACGTCGACCGCCGTCCGCGCCGGCCGATCGATCGGTCGACCGAACCGACGGAACGTCGCCGAGGACGTCCATCGGGCGCCGTCGAACCGGTCGAGCGCAACGAGTCGGAGCGGTGACGCCGCGTCGGTCTCGACGACGGCGAGCACGCGTTCGGGCTCGAGGCGCATCGATGCGACGAGGTCGAGCGGATCGGTTGCGTCCACGGCCACGACCGGTGGTCGGAGGTGGTCGCGCGGGTCGAACGGATCGCCCTCGGCAGCGAGACCGGTCGGTGTGGCGAACACGCCGACGAGCGCGATCGCGGTGACAGCCCCGACGACGCCGGCTGCGCCGGTTCGACCGTCGGCGGCAGGAATGCCGTCGCCGAGGCGGCGGGCGATCAGGAACGTCGCGACCAGCGCAACGGTTGCGGTGCCGAGCAGCACGGGCGCATCGCCGGTTCCACCCGCGGCGATCGACGACGCGACGATCACGGCCAGCCCCGGGAGTATCGGTGCAACCGGTGCCGTCGTTCGGAGGCGCATCGTGGCGACGCCTGCGACCGTCGCCCCGGTCACGCCGACGACGAGGGGCACGAGCAGGCGGGGCGTGGCGTCGACCGGCGTCGGCGTGGTGGCGATGGTCGCCCACCCGTACACGAGAGCGTCGATGAGGTCGCTGCGCAACGCCGCGACCGGGCCGCGGCCGTCCGCGGCGGAAGCGGTGGTCGCGATCGCAGCGGCGAGCACCGTCGTCATCGCACCGCCGCCAAGGCGTCGCCACGATCG
>JBCBDK010000066.1:0-11161 GCA_038529675.1 Actinomycetota bacterium | reverse complement strand
TTCTACGACGGCCCGCCGTTCGCGAACGGACTGCCCCACTACGGGCACCTGCTGACCGGCTACGTGAAGGACGCGGTGCCGCGCTATCAAACGATGAAGGGCCGCCGAGTCGAGCGGCGCTTCGGCTGGGACTGCCACGGCCTGCCCGCCGAGGTGAAGGCCGAGCAGGAGCTGGGCATCTCGGGTCATCCTGAGATCACGAAGTTCGGGATCGACCACTTCAACGAGGAGTGCCGACGCTCCGTGCTCCAGTTCACCGACGAGTGGCGCGCGTACGTCACCCGTCAGGCGCGATGGGTCGACTTCGAGAACGACTACAAGACGCTCGACACCTCCTACATGGAGTCGGTGATGTGGGCGTTCAAGACGCTCTTCGACAAGGGCCTCATCTACGAAGGCTTTCGTGTGCTCGCGTACTGCTGGCGATGCGAGACCCCGCTGTCCAACACCGAGACCCGGATGGACGACACGTATCGCGATCGGCAGGATCCTGCGCTCACCGTCGCATTCCGACTCGAAGACGGGCGCAAGCTCCTCGCCTGGACGACCACGCCGTGGACGCTGCCGTCCAATCTCGCGCTCGCAGTCGGGCCCGACATCGAGTACGACGAGGTGGAGCTCGCAGGCGAGACCTTCGTGATCGCATCTGCGCTTCGAGCGAACTACGACGCCGAGTTGGGAGAGGGCACCGTGGTCGGCACGGTCACCGGCGCCGAGCTCGTCGGGCTGCGCTACACCCCGCTGTTCGACTTCCTCGCCGATGTGGAGGTGCACGGAACGTCGAATGCGTTCCAGGTGATCGGCGCCGACTTCGTGTCGGTCGAGGACGGCACCGGGATCGTCCACATGGCACCCGGGTTCGGTGAGGACGACCAGAACGCGTGCAACGCAGTGGGCATCCCGACGCTGTGCCCGATGGACGAGCACGGTCGCTACACCTCGGAAATCCGCGACTGGGCCGGCATGCACGTCTTCGATGCGAACCCCGAGGTGATCCGAGCGCTGAAGGCGCGCGGTCCGCTCGGCGACCCGAGCGGGAACGCTGCGGTCGTTCGGCATGCCACCTATGACCACTCGTACCCGCACTGCTGGCGCTGTGCCGAGCCACTGGTCTACCGCGCGATCTCGTCATGGTTCGTGGAGGTGACCAAGTTCCGTGAGCGCATGGTCGAGCTGAACGAGCAGATCACGTGGCAGCCGGCCCACATCAAGGAGGGCAGCTTCGGCAAGTGGATCGAGAACGCACGCGACTGGTCGATCAGCCGCAACCGGTTCTGGGGTTCGCCGATCCCGGTGTGGAAGAGCGACAACCCGGACTTCCCACGCATGGACGTCTACGGGTCGATCGAGGAGCTCGAGCGCGACTTCGGTGTCGAGGTCGACGACCTGCACCGCCCCATGGTGGACGATCTCGCCCGTCCGAATCCGGACGACCCGACCGGCGGGTCCATGATGCGGCGCGTCCCCGAGGTGCTCGACTGCTGGTTCGAGTCGGGCTCGATGCCGTTCGCGCAGGTCCACTACCCGTTCGAGAACGCCGACTGGTTCGAGCACCATTACCCGGGCGACTTCATCGTCGAGTACATCGGCCAGACCCGCGGGTGGTTCTACACGCTGCACGTCCTCGCGACGGCGTTGTTCGACCGCCCTGCGTTCTCGACCTGTCTGAGCCACGGCATCGTCCTGGGCGACGACGGCCAGAAGATGTCGAAGTCGCTGGACAACTACCCCGACCCGGTCGCGATGTTCGACAGTCACGGAGCCGACGCGATGCGCTGGCACCTGCTGTCGTCGCCGATCCTGCGCGGAAGCGACGGAATGGTGACCGAGGCGGGCATGCGCGAGACCGTGCGCCAGGTCCTGCTGCCGCTGTGGAACTCGTGGTACTTCCTCACGCTCTATGCGAATGCTGCGGATCGGACCGGGACCATTCGCACCGACTCGACCAACGTCCTCGATCGTTATGTGCTGGCCAAGACGCGCGATCTGGTCGCCGCGATGACCGAGTCGATGGATGCCTACGACCTGTTCGCGGCGTGTCAGCAGGTCCGGGACTACCTCGACGTCCTCACGAACTGGTACGTCCGGCGGAGCCGAGCTCGGTTCTGGGAGGGCGACGGCGACGCGATCGACACCCTGCACACGGTGCTGTCGGTGTTCTCCCGGCTGACCGCGCCGCTGCTGCCGCTGATCTCGGAGTCG
Source organism: Actinomycetota bacterium (assembly GCA_038529675.1). Taxonomy (GTDB): domain Bacteria; phylum Actinomycetota; class Acidimicrobiia; order Acidimicrobiales; family Ilumatobacteraceae; genus Ilumatobacter_A. The sequence continues at coordinate 8,959 of JBCBDK010000066.1, read as the reverse complement.
ATTCATGCCGGTCTGTCATCGGACGAGGGCGAGAGCGTCCATCTGGCCGACTGGCCGACCGTCGAGGAGTTGCCCGCCGACATCGAGCTCGTCGCCTCGATGGATCTCGCACGCGACGTCTGCTCGTCCACGCTGTCGGTCCGCAAGGCGCATCAGCGCCGGGTCCGGCTGCCGCTCTCGACGCTCACGGTCGCCAGCCCCGACGCCGACCGGTTGGCCGCCTTCTCCGACCTGATCGCCGACGAGGTCAACGTGAAGGCCGTCGAGCTCACCGCCGATGTCGCCTCGGTCGCCCATGATGAGTTGAAGCTGGTTCCGGCGAAGCTCGGTCCGCGCCTCGGCAAGGACGTGCAGACCGTGATCAAGGCCCACAAGGCCGGCGACTGGGAGGTTCTCGAGGGCGCAGACGGTCGGTCGGTCACAGTCGGCGGCGTCGCACTCGAGGAGGGTGAGTACAGCCTGGAGCAGGTCGCCGGCGAGGACCAGGCCAGTACCGGCCTCACGTCGCACGCCGGTGTCATCGCGCTGGACATCGACGTCACCGACGAGCTCGAGGTCGAGGGCCGGGCCCGCGACCTCATCCGGCTCATCCAGCAGGCCCGGCGCGACGCCGAGCTGCACGTCTCCGACCGGATCGCCCTGACGGTCCAGGCGGGAGCCGCATGGCTCGACGCGCTCGATGCGCACCGCGATCTGGTGGCCGGCGAGACGCTCGCCACCTCGGTCCACGTCGTCGCCGCAGAGACCGATGCCGAGCCCGTGATCTCGGTCACACCGAGCGCTGTTCCGGGCTGAGCGCGGCGACCTGCTGGCCGGTCAGCGACGGGCTCCGGTAGAGTCCGGCGCTCATCTGACGGAGGAGGTCGTGATGGCCGCAGCGAAGAAGAAGACTGCCGCGAAGAAGTCGGCGGCGAAGAAGTCCGCCGCCAAGAAGGCAGCCAAGAAGACCGCCGCGACCACGAAGCGAGCCTCGTCGGGTACCAAGGCCGTCAAGAAGTCCGCGGCGACGAAGTCAGCGACCAAGAAGAGTGCGGCGAAGAAGTCAGCGACCAAGAAGGCGGCCGCGAAGAAGTCGGCGGCGAAGAAGGCGGCTGCGTCCGCAAAGCGGAGTTCCGCTCCGGCGAAGAAGTCCACCACGAAACCGGCAGCCTCTGCCAGAAACGCAACCGTGAAGAAGTCCGCCAGCACGAAGGCCCCGGCGAAGAAGTCGGCGGCGAAGAAGTCGGGCGCGAGCAAGCGTCCCCGGCCGAGTTCGGTGACGTCACCGCTGCTCTCGAACGATCAGCCCGACGTGATCGAGATCCCCAAGCCCCGCGGGACGACGAAGGACGGCATCGCCTACACGAAGGACTTCGACGTGAAGTTCCTCAAGGTCCAGCGCGACGAACTCCTGGCCCGCCGCGACTCCGAGCTCCGACGGGCGACCCGCCTGGAGGACGAGGCCGAGAGCCTGATCGAGAACGGGGAGATGGGCGACGTCCAGTTCGACGACGAGGGCGGCGAGGGCGACACCATGGTCGTCCAGCGAGACCTCGACCGGGTGCTGTCGAGCCAGGCGCGAGCCGCCGTCGAGGAGATCGACGCAGCACTCGGGCGCATCGAGAACGGCACGTACGGCTACTCCGTGGTGTCCGGCCAGCCGATCCCAAGGGAGCGGCTCGAAGCCCTGCCGGAGACGACGATGCTCGCGACGGAGAAGATCAGCGGCATCGGCCGCTGATCCGAGCCGGCGCGACCTTCGCGGTCACCGACATGGCCGGGACCGCCGGACTCGGCGCATGGCGAGCACCCGTAGGGCTCGCTGCGGCAGTCGTCGCCGTCGACCAACTGACGAAGCACTGGGCGCTCGACGCCCTCGCCGACGGACGCGAGATCCACGTGCTCTGGACGCTCCAGTGGAACCTCGCGTTCAACTCGGGGATGGCGTTCAGCCGCGGGCAGGGCCTGGGGCCCGTGATCGCCGTCGTCGCGACCATCGTCATCGTGTGGTTGCTCGTGTCACTGCGAACCGCAGCGGGTCGGATGAGCGTGGCCGGGATGGGTCTCGTGATCGGTGGGGCAGCGGGCAACCTCGTCGATCGGCTCTTCCGGGGTGACGCATGGCTACGGGGAGCGGTCGTCGACTTCATCGACTTCCAGTGGTTTCCGATCTTCAACGTCGCCGACATCGCGATCAACGTCGGCGCCGGGCTGCTGATCCTCAACGCGTTCGTCGCGAGTCGGCGCGAACCGCCACACGAGGAGACGAGTGTCGAGGCGAGCGCATGACCGACGTCGTCCGCGAGGAGGTCCCCGCGGCGCTCGCCGGTCAGCGCCTCGACCGGATCGTCGCCTTCGTCGCCGATCTCAGCCGTTCGGAGGCGGCGTCGACGATCGCGGCGGGCGGCGTGCGCGTGGACGGCAGCCACGCCGGATCGGGGAAGGTGCGTCTCGAGGACGGACAGATCGTCGAGGTCGATCTCGCAGCGGTGCCGAAGGAGCAGTTGCCGTCGGCCGACCCTGATGTCGCGTTCGAAGTGATCCACGACGACGACGCGGTGATCGTGGTCAACAAGCCACCTGGGCTCGTCGTGCACCCCGGCGCCGGCAACACGACCGGCACCCTCGCCCACGGCCTGCTCCACCGGTTCCCTGAACTCGCCGATGTCGGCGAGCCGATCCGTCCGGGGATCGTCCACCGACTCGACGCCGGCTCCTCCGGGCTGCTCGTCGTCGCACGGACGAACGATGCCGTCGAGGCGTTGATCGCCCAGTTCGCCGATCACAGCGCCACACGGGTCTACACCGCCGTGGTCTGGGGTGTGCCGTCGGCGCCACACGGCGTGATCGATGCGCCCCTCGGTCGGAGCCGCAGCGATCCACTGCGGATGGCGGTCGTCGCCGACGGGCGGCCGTCGCGCACCGACTATCAGGTCGTCGGTTCGTTCACGTCGCCGGCGACCGTGTCACGGCTCGAGTGCCGCCTGGAGACGGGTCGGACCCATCAGATCCGGGTCCACCTGTCGTCGATCAACCATCCGTTGCTCGGTGACCCGATCTACGGCCAGCGGCGACCGAATCTCGGTCTGGCCCGGCCGTTCCTCCACGCCTCGGAGCTGGCGTTCGATCACCCGGTGAGCGGGGAGCGCCTGACGTTCCGAGTGCCGCTCGCCGAGGATCTGCAGGCGTGGCTCGACCGAGCCGAGCCGTGAGTGCTCGAGCCGTCGGCACTCAGTGGGTGTGGTCGTGGATCGTGGGCCAGGCCGCTTCACCACGACTGATGGCTGCGATGCTCGCCAGTGTGTAGCCGTCGAGGTGTTCGCGCATGTGCGCACCGGCCAGATCCCAGATCGCGAGCAGGACGCACTGGCCCTCGTGGTCGCAGGCGCCGTCCTGGTGCGGCTGGCCGAAGTCGCCAAGGGTGATCGGTCCGTCGACCGCCGACACGATCTCGGACAGACGGATCTCTTCGGCGCGACGGTTGAGGACGTAACCGCCACCCACCCCGCGCTTGGAGCGGACCAGCCCGGCACCCTTCAGTGCGAGGAGGATCTGCTCCAGATACGGCTGTGGGAGCCCGGTGCGGTCGGCGATGTCGCGAACCGACGTCGGCGTCGGCGCATCACTTTCGTCCCGACGCTCGTCGTGCAACGCAAGCGAGAGCAGAGCTCGACAGGCGTAGTCGCCGCGGGTGGAGATGCGCACGGTGAGCACTGTAGGAGGTTCCTAGACTGATCGGGTGAGTCGACCGATCGTGCCCGACTACGGCGGAGGGTGCGTCCGGGGCATCATTCCAGCGCTGCTCGGTCCGGGCGGCCACCGCGGTCGCGTGCCCGACTGGATGCCCCACTGGCTCGCCGATGCCGACGCCGTGGTGCTGTTCGTGCTCGACGGGCTCGGCTGGGATCAACTCCGTGAACGTGAGTCGCTCGCGCCGACCCTTGCCGGCTTCGACGGGCGATCGATCCACACCGTTGCGCCGACCACGACCGCGACGGCGCTGACGTCGATCACGACCGGCCTGACGCCCGGGGAGCACGGCATCGTCGGCTATCGGATGGTGCTCGGCGGCGACGTCGTCAACACCCTGCGGTGGCAGAGCGGCGAGCAGGCGGTCCGTCGATCGCACCCGCCCGCTGACGTGCAGTCGTTCGAGCCCTTCCTGGGCGTCGAGGTCCCGGTCGTGGCCCAGGGCGAGCTGCAGCAGTCGGCGTTCTCCGAGGCGCATCTGCGGGGGAGTCGCCCCGTCGGCTGGCGGGCGCCGTCGTCGATCGCCGTCGAAGCACGTCGCCAGATCGAGTCCGGCGAGCGCTTCGTGTACTGCTACTACAACGGTGTGGACAAGATCGCCCACGAGCGCGGATTCGGCGAGTTCTACGACGCCGAGCTCCGGTTTGCGGATGGTCTCGTCGCCGACCTGGTCGATTCGGTTCCATCGGGCACCGCCGTCCTGGTCACCGCCGACCACGGGCAGGTACATGTCGGGTCGAACATCATCCACCCATCGGACGAGCTGCTCGGCCCGGTCACGATGCAGTCCGGCGAGGGCCGATTCCGGTGGCTGCACTGTGCGAGCGGCGACGTCGAGTCGCTCGCAACCTCGGCTCGTGATGCCTACGGCCACGTCGCCTGGGTGGTCACGAAGGACCAGATGCTCGACGAGCGGTGGTTCGGGTCGGTGGTGTCGCCACCGATCCGTCGCCGTCTCGGCGACGTCGCGCTGGTGCCGTTCGAGCCCGTCAGCTTCTACGAGGCGGCCGACTCGGGTCCGTTCGAACTCGTGTGCCGTCACGGCTCGCTCACGTCCGCCGAGGTCGAGGTGCCGCTCATCGGCACCATCGCCGGCTGACCCATCGCGGTCAGGTGCTGGTAGAACGGCGGCGTGACCGACACCGGCCCGAGCACCGACCAGTCCGACGAGATCCTCACGCCCGATGGTGTGGATGTCGCCGAGGGAGCGACGGTCGACGGCGACCTGGCCGGCGACGCACCGGATGCGGAGGCAGCGGCCTCGATCACCGAACCCGCGAAGGTGATGCGGATCGGCTCGATGGTCAAACAACTCCTCGAAGAGGTGCGCGCGGTCGACCTCGATCAGGCCAGCCGTGAGCGGCTCGCCGAGGTGTACGAGCGATCGGTCACCGAACTCGCCGAGGCACTGTCACCCGACTTGCAGGAGGAGCTGCGCGGTCTGGCGCTGCCGTTCGACGACGAGGACGTGCCCTCTGGGGTCGAGCTGCGCGTCGCGAAGGCTCAGCTCGTCGGATGGCTCGAGGGGCTGTTCCACGGCATCCAGGCGAGCCTGATGGCCCAGCAGTTCGCGGCGCAGCAGCAACTGCAGCAGATGCGCCAGATCCCCCAGCAGGGTCAACAGCAACCGCAGAGCGGCCCACCCCAAACCGGCACATACCTCTGACCAACCACCTCGCAGCGGTCGTCACGTTCCACGAGCGAGCGGGTGGCGCCGAGGGAGGAAAGGAGACCGTCCCGCAGGGACGCAGCTCCGCGTTCCTCGGTGACAGGACCCGTGAGCGGGCGTCCCAGTCGACCGGCTATCGTCCAAACGACACCGCTGTAGCTCGCCTCCGATGACCGATTCGTTCGCCCACCTCCACGTTCACACCGAGTTCTCGATGCTCGACGGGGCCTCCCGCCTCGACGAACTGGTCGCCAAGGCCGTCCGGGACGGCCAACCAGCGATCGGCATGACCGATCACGGGAACATGTACGGGACGCTCGACTTCTACCGTGAGTGCAACCGAGCGGGCATCAAACCGATCATCGGCACCGAGGCCTACATGGCCCACGACCATCGGAGTGAGCGCCCCTCCCGACGGGGCCGCGTCGACGACTCGGGTGGCGAGACCGAGGCTGGCAAGAAGCTCTACTACCACCTGATCCTGCTCGCCGAGAACGAGACCGGCTACAAGAACCTGATCCAGCTCTCCTCGCTCGCATTCATGGAGGGCTACTACTACAAGCCCCGCCTCGACTGGGAGCTGCTCGAGCGCTACTCCGCGGGCATCATCGCGACCTCCGGCTGCCTCGGCGGGCACGTGTTGCAGTCACTTCTGAACGGTGACGATCAGGGAGCGCTCGAGAAGGCCGCGCGGCTGCAGGACATCTTCGGACGCGACAACTTCTTCATCGAAATCCAGGATCACGGCATCCCGGCACAGCACGAGACGAACCCGAAGCTGATCGAGATCGCGAAGAAGCTCGGCGCACCGCTGCTCGCCACCAACGACAGCCACTACACCCACCAGGACGACCACGACAGTCACGACGCGCTGCTCTGCGTCCAGACCGGCGCCCAGTTGTCCGACCCGAAGCGGTTCAAGTTCCAGGGCAGCGATCACTACCTGAAGACCGCCGCCGAGATGCGGTACCTGTTCCGCGAGATCCCCACCGCGTGTGACAACTCGTTGTGGATCGCCGAGCGAGCGAACCTCGAGATCGAGTTCGGCAAGCCGCTGCTTCCGGACTTCCCGCTTCCCGAGGGATTCGAGGACGACGCCGACTACCTCCGGCATCTCACGATGGAGGGTGCCAAGAAGCGGTGGGGTGACGACCTGCCGCCCGAGGCGATCGACCGCATCAGCTACGAGCTGAAGGTCATCTGCGACATGGGGTTCGCGTCGTACTTCCTCATCACGTGGGATCTGATCAAGCACGCCCGCGACAACAACATCCGCGTCGGACCGGGCCGGGGGTCGGCCGCAGGGTGCGCGGTGGCGTACTGCCTGTGGATCGTGGATCTCGACCCGATCAAGTACGACCTGCTGTTCGAGCGATTCCTCAACCCGTCCCGAGTGTCCATGCCCGACATCGACATGGACTTCGAGACCCGCTACCGCGACGAGATGATCCGCTATGCCGCCGAGCGGTACGGCCGTGATCACGTCGCGCAGATCATCACGTTCGGCTCGATCAAGGCCCGCAACGCGGTCCGCGACGCCGCACGAGTCCTGGGATATCCCTATGGCGTCGGCGACAAGGTCGCCAAGGCGATGCCGCCGCTCGTGATGGGCCGCGATACGCCGCTCAAGTACTGCTTCGAACAGCACCCGAAGTACACCGACGGCTACAAGGCCGCCGCCGACCTGCGGGCGATGTACGACGCCGACGACGAGGTCAAGCGGGTCGTCGACGTCGCCAAGGGTCTCGAGGGCCTGAAGCGCTCCGACGGCATCCACGCCGCAGCGGTGGTGATCACCAAGGATCCGGTCACCGAGTACGTCCCGATCCAGCGCAAGCCCGAGTCCGGTCAGGATCCCGACGACGCACCGGTGGTCACCCAGTACGAGATGCACGGGGTCGAGGACCTCGGGCTGCTGAAGATGGACTTCCTCGGGCTGCGCAACCTCGACGTCATCTCCGACGCCGAGTCGATGGTCCGTGCCCGCCACGATCCCGACTTCGACATCGAGAGGGTCTCACTCGAGGACACGAAGACGTTCGAGTTGTTGTCGGCGGGCAACACGATCGGCGTGTTCCAGCTCGAGTCGCCGCCGATGCGCCAGTTGCTCAAGGCGATGGAGCCGAACTCCTTCGAGGACGTCTCCGCCGTGCTCGCGCTCTACCGGCCGGGGCCGATGAGCGTGAACATGCACTACGACTTCGCCGACCGCAAGAACGGTCGCCAGGAGGTCACGTACTTCCACCCGGATGCCGAGGAGGTGCTCGGCGACACCTACGGCCTGATGATCTATCAGGAGAGCGTGATGCGGGTGGCGCAGAAGTTCGCCGGCTATTCGCTCGCCGAAGCCGACAACCTCCGCAAGGCGATGGGGAAGAAGGTCCGCGAGGTCATGGCCAAGGCCCGCGGCGGCTTCGAAGAGGGTGTCGTCAACACCGGCTACGACAAGCAGATGGGTGTCGAGCTGTTCGACATCATCGAGAAGTTCGCCGACTACGCCTTCAACAAGAGTCACACGTTCGGATACGGCCTGGTCACGTATCAGACCGCCTACCTGAAGGCGCACTACCCGGTCGAGTACATCGCCTCGCTGCTCACCAGCGTCAAGAACAACCTCGACAAGGCGGCGATCTATCTCGCGGACTGTCGTGCACTCGGAATCAAGGTGTTGCCGCCCGACGTGAATCGTTCCGGGCTGAACTTCGGCGCGTTGTCGCCCGACCAACTCCCGCCGGGCGTGTCGTTGTCCGTCGGCAGCCCGGGCGCGATCACCTTCGGTCTGTCCGCAGTGCGCAACGTTGGCGACGCGCTCGTCGAACTGCTGCTCGAGGAACGTCGCGAGAACGGCGACTTCGAGAGCTTCCACGACTTCGTCGAACGCGTCCCCGAGACCGTGCTGAACAAGCGGACCATCGAGTCGCTGATCAAGGGCGGCGGCTTCGACAACCTCGGCCACGAACGCCGCGCGCTCCTCACCGTGTTCGAGCACATCATCGACACCACGGTCAAGCGCCGCCGCGAGGAGGCCAAAGGTGTGATGTCGCTGTTCGGCGACTACTCCGACGGCGGCGGTGATAGCGGCGGTGCCGGCGCAGCGTTCGACGATCGCACACCGATCCCGACCGGGATGGAGTTCGACAAGTCCGAGAAGCTCCGCTACGAGAAGGAGATGCTCGGACTGTACGTGTCCGACCATCCGTTGCTCGGCGTCGAGGGTGCGCTCAAACGTCATGTCGAACAGAGCGTGCTCGATCTGCAGTCGATGGAGGACGGCAGCCCGGTCGTCGTCGGGGGGATCATCACCAACCTCGCCCGGAAGTACACCAAGAAGGGCGACCAGATGGCGGTGTTCGTGCTCGAGGACCTCGACGCGTCGATCGAGGTCACGATCTTTCCCAGGACACTGGCTGAGCAAGGACACAAGCTCGACGACGACCTCATCGTCTCGGTCAAGGGACGGCTCGATCGTCGCGACGAATCCCGGTTCGGCATCATCGGCCAGACGATCACCGTGCTCCACGGCCTCGACGACGGTCCAGCGGTGCCGCTGCGGCTCCGGCT
>JBCBDK010000065.1:0-11183 GCA_038529675.1 Actinomycetota bacterium | reverse complement strand
GGCGTGAGGGTGATCGGCGTCTCGAACACCGGGTGACAGGACTTGATGCCCTCGATCACCTCGCCGATCACGTCGAGCGGGATGTCCTGGGGCAGCACGGCGATGCCGCCCCGGCGGGCGACGGTCTCGGCCATCCGGCGTCCGGCCACGGCGGTCATGTTGGCGACCACGACCGGGATGGTCGTCCCGATGCCGTCGGGCGTGCTCAGATCGACGTCCATCCGCGACGGCACGTCCGACAGGCCGGGAACCATGAAGACGTCGTTGTAGGTCAACTCGTGACCTGGATCGGGCTGCAAGAGGCGCATCGTGTCTCCGTTTCTCGGCCGCCCGATGCTAACGGCGTACCCTCGCCGTGATGGGAAGCGATCATGTGGTCCTCGTCCATGGATGGGGCGGGTCGTTCGAGGCCACCTGGCAGCGCAACGGCTTCAGCGCGCTGCTCGAGGACGGCGGCAAGACGGTCGTCGGCGTCGACCTGCTCGGCCACGGCACGGCACCAAAACCGCATGATCCCGATGCCTACGCCGACCTCACGACCCGCGTCGTCGACGCGCTGCCCGACGCACCCGCCGCGGCGGTCGGCTTCTCGCTCGGTGCGCTGACGTTGCTTCGAACGGCGATCGAACATCCCGACCGGTTCGAGCGGCTCGTCGTCGCCGGCGTCGGCGCAAACATCTTCGCCGAGGACCACTCCGGCGCAGCCCACATCTCCGAGGGCCTCGATGCACTGCTCGCCGGCGGCGAGCTCGGTGAGCTCAGCCAACAGCAGCGCCTCTTCGCCCAGTACGGCCAGCAGCCCGGCAACGACCTCGAGGCGCTGGGGGCGATCATGCGTCGACCTCGCGGGTCCGAGCTGAGCCACGAGACGCTCAGCACGATCACATGCCCCGTGCTGGTCGTGGTCGGCGAGGACGACTTCGTCCACCCGGCCGACGAGCTCGTCGACGCCTTGGGCGATGCTCGGCTCGTGAACCTGCCGCGCACCGACCACTTCGCCACGACCGACTCGTTCGGCTTCTACGACGCAGCGCTCGAGTTCCTCGGCGCGATCTGAGCCGTGATCACCACCGACGTCGCCGAGGCCGCCGCGCGGCTGCGGGCCGGCGGGCTCGTGGCGATGCCGACCGAGACCGTCTACGGGCTCGCCGCCGACGCCACCGACCGAGCAGCGATCGCCCGGATCTACGCGGTCAAGGGGCGCCCCGCCGACCACCCGCTGATCGTCCACGTCGCCGACCCGGACGACGTCGCCACGTTGATCCCAGACCTTCCCGACACCGCTCGCCGGTTGGGCGCGGCGGCGTGGCCCGGCCCGCTCACCGTCATCGTGCGGCGCCCACCGGGGCTACCACCCGAAGTCGCCGGCGGCCGCGACACCGTCGGGATCCGGGTCCCCGCGCACCCGACCGCCCGCGAGCTCATCCGCTGCGCCGGGGTTCCGGTCGCCGCGCCGTCGGCGAATCGTTTCGGCTCGGTGAGCCCGACCAGCGCAGCGCACGTCGAGCGTGACCTCGGCGATCGGCTCGACCGCGGCCGCGACGCGATCCTCGACGGCGGTTCCTCCGAGGTCGGTGTGGAGAGCACGATCGTCGACTGCGTGAGCGACCCGGTACAGATCCTGCGAGCAGGGGCGATCACCCGGGACCACGTGCATGAGCTGCTCGGTGCGGTTGCGGACGCGTCAGGCCCCGCCCGGGCGAGTGGCATGCTCGCGTCGCACTACGCGCCCGCCTGCCAGGTGCGCCTCGTCGACTCAGCCGATGACGCAATCGCGCTTCGCGCCGGGACGCCCGGGAGCCGAGTGTTGGATCTGACCGACGACCCGGTCCGATACGCACGCGACCTCTATGCGGAGCTGCGCCGAGCCGACGACGACGGCGTGTCGACCCTCGTCGCCGTGCTCCCCGAGCCCGCCGGTCTGGGTCACGCCATCCGCGACCGTCTCACCAAGGCCGCCGCACCCCGCTGACGACGATGGACTCCTCACGATGACACGACACCTCGACGAGACGGTGCTGCAGTATCGGTCCGGCGTCCGAGCAGTTGCGGAGACGGTTGCAACGTTCGACACCGAGGACTGGAGCCGCCGGTCGTGCGGTGAATGGAGTGCGTCCGACACGGCTCGGCATCTGCTCGGCGTCGCCGACTGGTACCACGAGTGGCTCGACCGGGCGGTCCAGGGCGACCGGTCCCGACCGTTCGACCGTGCCGAGATCGACGACCGTGCCGAGGCCGAGGTGCAGTCGCGGCGTTCGCTGAGCGGGCAGGAGGCCATCGAGCGGTTCACGCACCGCGCGGCTGACTACCTCGAACGGGCGGTCGAGCATCCGGACCTCGCGCTCGGTTTCCCGTTCGGCCGAACCACGGTGGGGCACCACCTCGCGCTCGGCGCGGCCGAGTGGCATCTCCACGCGTGGGATCTGTCGAACACGGGCGATTCGCCGCACGAGCCCGATCGACCTGCGGCGTTGTTCATCGTGGTCGGCGCAGCGGTCGCGGACACCGAAGGGGGCCTGCGCGGCAGGGCGTTGCGCCGGCTCGTTCCGCTTGCGGCCCGGCGGTCGCCGTGGTCGACGATGCTCCGCCGCTCAGGGCGGCCGACGACGCCGATCGCCGAGGTCTGAGGACCGCTCGGTGCACTGCCAGCGCGCCGGGCCGCCGCCGGGTCAGGACAGTGCGGACCAGTCGAGGGAGTTGAGTTCGGCGATCCAGGCATCACGGACGTCGATGATCGGCGGCAGATGCCCGTCGGGCTCGGGCGCCACCGTCAGGCTCACCGTCGACGCGCCGGCATCGGGCACCAGCCCGAGATGGCACCAGCACGCAAGCGGCTCCGCCATCAACACGTCGAGGCCGTACGGCGGGTCGTCGTCCTCGACCTCGCCCAGCGCTGCTGCGGCGAGCAGCAACGCCTCGAATGCCTCGACCGGCAACGCCTCGACGGTGAACGACGGCGTGTCGCGCTGCATCACTTCGTCCCGAGGCTGACGGCCACCGTGCCTTGATCGCTCGGGCGTGCCCGATGTCGACGCCGACCGTGCGGCCGGACCGGTGCCGGCCGCGGCGATCGCCCGGAGCGCCGCCGCGGCCGCATCGTTGATCGCTCGCATCTGCCCGGCGTCGCCACCGACGTCGGGGTGGAATCGCTTCGCGAGTTCCCGGCGGGCGAGGCGCACCTGCTCGGCCGTCGCAGTGGCGCCCAGCCCGAGTCGAGCGAACGGGTCGGGGCCCGTCATCGGTCGCGGAAGGCTGCGTAGCGCGTGCGGACATCGCCGGGATCCACGCCGTCGATCGGAGCACCAGCGCCCAGCCCCCACCGATCCTGGATCACGGTGTGGTCCGTCTGTTCGAGCACCGCCGCCGCCTGGACCGCCGCACCGGTGGCGACGGCCTCGTCCACCTCTGCGAGGAGGGTGGTCCGGCCGGTCATCCCTGCGATCACCCGTTGGACCGCCTCCGAACGCGCCGCGCCGCCGACGAGCAGCACGCGGCCGTCGAGCGGCGTGAGCGACTGCAGCGCATCGAGCCCGTCGAGCAGTCCGCAGGCGACGCCGTCGACGGCGGCCCGTGCGAACTGCTCCCGGGAGACGTCGGTGCGGAGGCCCGTGATCTCGCCGGTCGCGTCGGGGCGGTTCGGAGTGCGTTCACCGTCGAAGTACGGCAGCATCACCGGCCCACCATGGTCGGCGGCGAGCGCCAGCCGGTCGAACGCTCGATGGTCCACACCGAGCAGCCCTCGCACGGCGTCGAGCACCTTCGCGGCGTTGGAGGTGCACACGAGCGGCAGGAACCGACCCGTGGCATCGGCGAAGCCGGCGACGGCGCCCGACGGATCTGCGGTCGGCGTCTCGCTGACGGCGTAGACGGTTCCCGAGGTGCCGATCGAGATCACGGCGTCGCCCGGCCGCAGCCCGACACCGAGCGCGGCGGCCATGTTGTCGCCCGACCCCGGTGCCACGACGGCGCTGTGCCACTCCCCTGCGACATCGAGCGGGCCGAGCACCTCGGGCACGACGTCACGCCAGTTTCGTTCCGCGTCGATCAGCTCGAGGATGTCCCATCGGTAGTCGCCCGTCGCGGGCGACCAATAGCCCGTTCCCGACGCGTCGCCGCGGTCGGTGGTTCGGCGCCCGGTAAGTCGGCGAGTGAGTTCGTCGTGGGGCAGATGGACGGAGGCGAGTGCCGACCAGGCATCGGGGTGGACACGGTGCAGCCACGACAGCTTGGTCACCGTGAACGCAGCCACCGGCACACTGCTGACCGCCTCCGCCCACGCGTCGGCGGACCCGAGCTGTTCGATCAGCCAGTCGGCGTCAGCGGCGGATTCCATGTCGTTCCACAGCTTCGCCGGGTGCACCGGCCGGCCGCGAGCGTCCAGCGCGACCATGCCGTGCTGTTGGCCGCCGACGCTGAGGGCGGCGACCCCGTTCGCCGGATCGACGCCGCCCGACTCGCATGCAGCCGAGTAGGCGGCCTCGAAGGCATGCCACCACGCGTCGGGATCCTGCTCGCTCGTCGGCGGCGTGACGGCGGGGTGCGCCGCGGAGCCGAACCCGACGACCTCCCCCGAGTCGGCATCGCGCAGCTCGACCTTGCACGACTGGGTGGAGGAGTCGATCCCGGCGACGATCGGCATGGGCCGAACCTACCCAGCCGGCGGATCGGGCGCGTCGCCCGGCGTCCGCTCCCACGTGCTCGGATCGTGGTCGAGCGGGTCGGCCCAGCCGGGCGTGTCGCCCCACCGGTCGAGGAACGTCACGTCGTCCACCGGCTTGCGTTTGAGCGGCCCGTGGCGCCCGGCGGGCACGCCGAGCGTGATGCACGCCGACAGTGCGACGTGGTCGGGGATGTGCAGCGCGTCGCGCAGCTCGTCCTCGACCATCAGGTGCCACATCGTGAGCGCTCCGCCGTAGCCGAGGCCGCGGGCCGCCAGGAGGAGGTTCTGGCACGCCGGGTACACCGACGCACCCTCGTACGGATCGGGATCGCGGTACCGATCGAGGCAGACCAGGACGACGACCGGAATCGACTCGAACCCGTCGACGTAGGACTGCATCGAGTCCGCGAACCGGCTCGGCCGGTAGCCATCCGCCTCGCACTTGGTGGCCCATCCGCTCCGGAACGCCTCGCCCATCGCCGCGCGGGCCCGCACTGCGCCGGGCCCGTCGCGCAGGACGAGGAACCGAAACCGCTGACGATTCGAGCCCGACGGCGCACGGCCGGCGAACCACAGGATGCGACGCAGGTCCTCGTCGTCGACCGGGTCGTCGGTGTAGCGCCTGATCGCTCTCGTGGTCGCCAACGCCGCGAGCAGGTCCGGCGTGCCCTCGGCCGACGTCGGCATCGTCAGCGCCCCGTGAACGCTGGCGGCCGCTTCTCCATGAAGGCGCGAACGCCCTCCTGGAAGTCGTCGGTTCGCAGCAGCGGCAGCAGTTGCAGATACACGTGATGCACGTTCTGCTCGAACGTCTCGGTCTCCGCCGCACGCATCATGCGCTTGATCGCACGAACGGCCAGCGGCGCGTTCTCGGCGATCTCGGTCGCCAGCGCAGCAACCCGTTCGCGGAATTCCGCGGCCGGCACCACGTGGTTGACGAGCCCGAGTTCGAGCGCCTCGTCGGCGAGCAAGGTGCGGCCCGTGAACGCGATCTCGGCGGCTCGTGCGTACCCGACGATGCGGGGCAGCAGCCACGTGCCGCCCGACTCGGGCAGGATGCCGCGCTTCGCGAACCCCGAGTTGAGCTTCGCGTTGTCGGCCGCGACACGGATGTCGCAGCCGAGCGCGAGGTCGAGTCCGTAGCCGGCAGCGCCTCCGTTCAGGGCGCAGATCGTCGGGGTGTCGAGCTCGTGCAGGACGATCGGTGGTGCGTGTTTGATGTCGAACTCGCCGGCGTACCCGCTCCCCGAACCGAGGTTGCCGAGCCCACCCTTCGGTCCTGCCATCTGCGCCTGGAGGTCGAGACCGGCACAGAACGCCCGTCCCGCACCGGTGAGCACGACACAGCGGGCGTCAGCATCACGATCCGCACGGAGCAGCAGGTCGGAGATCTGCTCCAGCATCACCCCCGAGATCGTGTTGAGTCGTTCCGGTGCGTCGAGCGTGATCCATGCGACGTGGTCGACCAACTCGTAGCGCACTTCGTCCCCGCTCACGTCCGGCGGCTCGTCGACATGGGCATCGGACGAGGAGTCGGGTGACGCATTCGACGTCGTGTCGGACGTGGTGCTGGAGCTCGTGCTGGATGAGGTGTCAGACGGTGTGTCGGTCGGCGTGGCGGCGTCCATCTCGCCGACGGTAGTGATGACGGGGGTGATTGTCGGCAGCCGACACTCGGGCGTAGTATTTCGCCCACCTTGTAGACGTGTCGGCAACCCCGCTGACACCGACGACCAGGGGGAGAACAACAACTATGCGCAAGACCAGCGTGAAGCGTTTCGGCGCCGCCGTCCTCGGTCTCTCGCTCGTCGCGGCCGCGTGCGGTAGCGACGACGACGGAGCCGACGAGGAAGAGCCGGCACCGGCCGAGTCCGAGGAATCCGAGCCTGAGCCCGAGCCCGAAGAGGAGCCCGAGGAAGAGGCCATGGAGGAGCCCGAGGAAGAGGCCATGGAGGAGCCCGAAGAGGAGGCCATGGAGGAACCTGAAGAGGAAGAGGCGATGGAGGAGCCCGAGGAAGAGGCTCCGGCCGGTGGCGAGGGCGACGGCGTCCTGCGTATCGGCGGCATCCTCCCCGAGACCGGCAACCTCGCCTTCCTCGGCCCCCCGGAAATCGCGGGGGTGAACCTCGCAGTCGCCGACATCAACGCTGCCGGCGGCGTGCTCGGTGCCGACATCGAGTACCTGCCCGGTGACTCCGGCGACAACGGTGACGTTGCGAACGCGACCGTCGACCGCCTCCTCGCCGACGACGTCGATGCGTTCATCGGCGCCGCCTCGTCGAGCGTCTCGTTCACGGTGATCGACAAGATCACCCAGGCCGGCAAGATCCATTTCTCGCCGGCGAACACCTCGCCGAACTTCACCGACTACGACGACAACGGCCTGTACTTCCGGACGGCACCGTCCGACGTGGTGCAGGGTGCAGCGCTCGCCGACCTGCTGATCCAGGACGGCAACGCGACGGTCGGGTACCTCGTGCTCAACGACGCCTACGGCCTCGGTCTCCTCGAGTTCTCGAAGGGCCCGTACGAGGCGGCCGGCGGCTCCGTGATCGTCGAGCAGATCTACGACCCGAAGGCCGAGAACTTCGACCTCGAGGTCCAGGCCATCGTCGACGCCAACCCCGACGGCATCGTGATCATCGGCTTCGAGGAGACCTCGAAGATCCTCACGGGCCTCATCGAGGCCGGCTTCGGTCCCGCAGACAAGAGCGTCTACGGCACCGACGGCAACATGGGTAATGCCCTGGCCGCCAACTTCGACGACCCGAGCGTCGTCGCCGGCATGAAGGGCACGCTGCCCGGTGTCGACGTCAGCGAGCTCACGGACTTCCGTGACGCACTGCTCGAGGTCGATCCGGCGCTCGAGGACTTCTCGTACTCGGCCGAGTCGTACGACGCGATCGTGGTCATGGCCCTGGCCGCCACGGTGGCCGGCAGCGACGACGGCGTGGCGATCGGCGCGGAGATCAACGAGATCACCCGCGGCGGCGAGAAGTGCACCAGCTACGAAGAGTGCCTGCCGCTCGCCGAAGCCGGTACCGACCTCGACTACGACGGTGTGTCGGGCGAGCTGGAGTTCATCGATGCCGGTGAGCCCTCGGTTGCCTCGATCCTCATCCTCGAGTTCGACGCCGACGGCGTCATCCAGGTCATCGACTCGATCGATGGCGCGATCTGATCACCCGGTGATCTGATCATCTGATCGGCCGAAGGGCCCGGTGCTCCGGCACCGGGCCCTTCGTCGTTTTCGACGGTGCCGCGTCCCGTCGCCGCCCGTTCGGCACCGGTTCTGCCAGTTCCGATGGCAGGTTTCCGGTGGCACCAGCTGGTACCTTCGCCGCCGATGGCGGCAGTCACGCTCACCGAATCGCCGGCCGCGCCCGAACTCACGAGCAACGCCGGGCGAGGCGCTGCCGATGTCGACGAGCACGTCGACGAGCACACGTCCGACGGCACCGGCGCCCCACTCACGGCGGCATCGATTCGCAGCGCGCTCGCACCGTTCCGCCACGGGGTGGGAGACCCGACCACCCGACTCGTCACGACCGACTCGAGCGGTGACTTCGTCCGGGCGACGTCCACTCCCGACGGCCCTGCGACGGTCCGGGTCCGCTGGTCGGCACCGTCGCCGTCGGCCGAGGCCTCGGTCGACGCCGACGCATGGGGGCCGGGCGGCGACTGGCTCATCGATCGGGTCGACGCGATGACCGGCACGCTCGACCCGGGCGCACGTCAGCTCGAGTCCGCCGATCATCCGGTCGTCGCGCACGCTGCTCGCGCGGGTCGCCACCTGCGCTTCGGGGCGAGTCACGACCTGTATCACGAGCTGCTTCCCACGATCATCGAGCAGCGGATCACGTCGGGCGAAGCGGTGCGCCAGTGGGCTCGTCTCTGCCGCACGCTGGGCCGACCCGCACCGGGCCCATGGCCAGACCTCGTCCTCCCGCCCGCCGCCTCGGATCTCGCCCGGACACCGACGTGGTGGTTCCATCCACTCGGCATCGAACGCAAACGAGCCTCGGCGCTCGTCGAGGTTGCCCGCCACGCACCGAAGTACTGGGACTGGGCCGGCCGCGGACCCGGCGAAACCGCACGGCTGCTCGGGCTGCTGCGCGGTGTGGGCGTCTGGACGATCGGGTCGGTGCTCGGCCCGGCTCTGGGCGACCCCGATGCGCTGTGCGTCGGCGACTATCACGCCAAGAACGTGGTGGCATGGGCGCTCGATCGTGAGCCTCGTGGGACCGACGACGAGATGCTCGATCGGCTGGCTCCGTTCGCAGGGCAGCGCGGCCGTGTGCTCCGCATGCTCGGCGCCGCCGGGTACCGCCCACCGGCATTCGGCCCCCGGCAGCGAATCCTGCCGATGCATCGCTGGTGACCGTGTCCGACTTCGCTTCGCTTCCGGCGCCTGATCCGAACACGCGCGCTGCCAAGCCCGCCGTCGAGATCGTGCCGCCCACGCACTCGTCGCACGTCGAGCCGACGCCCGCGTCGCCTCCAGACACCACGGCGACCAACCAGCCGGGGACATCCGGCTCGAGTTGGCGACGGGCATTGACCGTCGGTCTCGTCGCCTACGCGCTGTCACGATTCTGCGTCATGGTCGGCACCGCCGTTCGGGCGTCGCAGCGTGCGGTCGACGCCCGGCTCGCGGGCTTCCCGGAGCCAGCCACCGAGACCTCGGTCACCGACGCACTGACGTCCTGGGACGGGCTCTGGTACCTCGCCGTCGCTCGGGAGGGGTACCCGACGTCGATCCCGGACAACGTCAACTTCGAACAGATCGAGGCCCGGGCCGCGTTCTTCCCGCTGTTCCCGGGCGCGATCCGCTTCGTCGACGCGATCCTGCCCGGCGGCGACACACTCGCCGCCCTCGTGCTCAACGTGATTCTCGGCGGCCTCGCCGTCGTCCTCGTCGGTCTGCTCGCCCGCGACGTCTACGACGACACCGTCGCGATGCGAGCGATGGTGCTGTTCGCCGTGTTCCCCGGGTCGTTCGTGTTGTCGTTCGCGTACGCCGAGGCGCTGATGATCGTCTTCGCCGGCTCCTGCCTGCTGTTCCTGCGTGACCAACGGTGGGTGCTCGCAGGGCTCGCCGCGATGCTGACCACGGCAACGCGACCGAACGGGATCGCGATCATCGTGGCGTGTGCGATCGCTGCGTTCGTCGCGATCCGCCGACGAGGCGACTGGTCGGCGCTCGCGGCTCCGCTCCTTGCGCCGATCGGATTCCTCGGCTTCATGGTCTACGTCGACGTGGTGTCCGGCGAACGAGGTGCGTGGCTCCGCGTCCAGACCGAGGCGTGGGACGAAGGCGTCAGCTTCGGGGCGACCGCAGTGCGAACGATCGTCGACTTCGTCACCCATCCGCTCGGCTCACCGACCGGCGCCCTCACACTCGCCTGCGTTCTGACGACGGCGTTCATCGCGTGGGCGTCGATCCGCGCCCGCCTCCCCTGGGAGTGGGTGGCGTACTCGGCGGTGATCATCGCGATGGTACTGCTGCCCGACACCGTCACGATTCGACCACGGTTCGTCCTCGCCGCGTTCCCGCTCTTCATCGGTGTCGCCGCGTGGTGGCCGACGACGTCGCGGTCGGACCAGGCGCCGACGATCCGTGTCTGGGACGCCGTCATCCTCATCAGCGGCGCCGGCCTGGTCGGGTTGACCGGGCTGTACGCCTCGCTCGGAGCCATCCCCTGATGCGCGTCCTCGTCGCGATCCCGACGTACGACGAGGCCGACAACATCGTCGAACTGCTCGACCGGCTCGCCGTTCACGTGCCCGAGGCCGACGTGCTCGTCGTCGACGACGGTTCGCCCGACGGGACCGCAGCCCGGGTCCGGTCCGCAATGGAGCGGCGGACCCGCTCGGCCGCACCACCGAACGGCTGCGGTGCCATCCGCGTCGTCGAGCGGAGCGCGAAGTCCGGTCTCGGTTCGGCCTACCGGCTCGCGTTCGGTGAAGCGATCGCTGGCAGCTATGACGTCGTCGTCGAGATGGACGCCGACCTCAGCCACGACGCCGCCGCGCTGCCGACGATGCTCGCGGTTGCCGACCACGGCATCGATGTCGTGATCGGGTCGCGATACGTGCCGGGCGGTGGCGTCGACGGGTGGCCTCGGCGGCGCGTATGGCTGTCGCGCTGGGGGAACCGCTACGCCGCGTTCGCGCTGGGCCTCGCGATCAACGACGCAACGGCCGGCTTCCGCGTCTACCGGACCGACCTGCTCCGCCGGCTCGACGTCGAGTCGGTGTCGGCCGAGGGGTATGCCTTCCAGGTCGAGATGACCCATCGTGCGGTCGGCGCCGGCGCGAGCATCGTGGAGATCCCCATCACGTTCCGCGACCGAGTCTCGGGTGCGTCCAAGATGGATCGCCGCATCGTGGGCGAAGCGCTGGTGCTGGTCACGAAGTGGGCGGTGGCCGACGCGCTGTCGCTCCGTCGCCGTCGCCGCGCATACCGGAGTCGCTGACCGTGGCTGAGGTCGGCCGGGCAGCCAGAGGATGGCCGATCGTC
>JBCBDK010000064.1:0-11259 GCA_038529675.1 Actinomycetota bacterium | reverse complement strand
CGTTGGATTCCGTCCCCGAGCAAGAATCCAACTCGGCTCGGGAGGTCAGCCGGCGTCGCGATTCCAGGGGAGGTCGGCGATGAACATCTGTGCCGCAGGATGCGGGTCCATCGTCGGCGTGTCGTCGGCCTGCGCCTCGTGCCGCGGGTCGAGGTGGGTCTGGCATCCGGGGCACCAGTAGAGCAACCGCTGTTGGAGGCCGAGCTGGCGCATGGCGATGGTCTCACCGCACCGCCCGCACCGCTGACCGTTGCGGCCATACACCGAGTGGCGGCGCCGATCGGACGATCCGGCGCGACCGTGACCGGGTGCTTCCAGGTTCGTTCGCAGCACATGGGCTGCCGAGTTGACCAGCCGGATCGCATCGTGCTGGCCGAGACGCCGAACGGGAGCGAACGGACTCAGCTCGTTCGCCCAGAGGATCTCGCAACGGTAGACGTTGCCGACGCCGCCCATCACCCGCTGGTCGAGGAGCACGTCGGCCAGCGGTTCGTCGCCGTTCGGGTACGACAGCAACAGGTCGACGACCTGACGGAGATCGGCGTCGTGTCGGCACAGGTCGGGCCCGAGTCGGCCCATCGCCGGGTGTCGGCCTCGACCCGCCGCACGGTAGGTCTCGACGAGCGGCGCGCCGAAGCACACGGCCATCCAGTCGTCGGTCTCGATGAGTGCCCGCATCGCGCCGTGGGGGCGGCGCCATGGATCACCCGGGCGGTACAGGTGCCATGTCCCCGACATCTTGAGGTGTGTGTGGAGGACGAGACCGTCGTCGAACTCGATCTCGAGGTGCTTGCCTCGGCGCTCGACCCGCTCGATCACTCTCCCCGCACGCGGGACCGGGCCGACCAGCTTGGGTGCCTCGAACCGGGTCAGGTGCGCACCGGCGAGCGCGGTGCGCAGTGCACTCGCCGCTCGATGGATGGTGTCTCCGTCCGGCACGTCCCAGATCACTCGTCGCTCAGTCGCCCGCCACGAAACGTAGCCGCCGGCGCGGTTCGGCTGGCGGATCGTCGTGGCGGTGAACAACTGTGCGATCGTTGCGTCGCCGCCTGCTCACGGGAGGCAGCCGCAGTGCGCGAGCGCGAGCCGGATCAGCCGGTCGTGGCCGCCGGTCATCTGCCCGATCACCTCGTCGCTGACCGCTTCCTCCGGGCTGAACCAGGCGAGGTCGAGCGCCTCCTGCGTCGGCTCACACTCACCTTCGACCGGCACGACGTACGCCAGTGACACGGCGTGATGGCGGGGGTCGTGGAACCCCGATTTCGACGGGTCGGGGAAGTACTCCACCACGGTGAATGGCGCCGGGTCGGCAGGCACTCGGGGCAGCGCGAACGGCCCGAGATCCTTCTCGCAGTGTCGGATCACGGCCTCGCGGACGCGTTCGCCGAACAGGACGCGGCCGGTTACCACCATGCGGCTGATCGTGCCGTCGGCGGCGACGCGCAACAGGAGCCCGACCTCGGTCACGTTGCCGAGCGGGTCGACGCGAACCGGCACGGCGTCGACGTAGACGATCGGGACGTGCGCTCGAACGAGCTCGAGATCCTCCGGCGAGAGCCATCCGGTAGCGGTCTCGGTGGTCGATCCGGTATCCGTGCTCGTGTCGGTCACAGGATCGATCATCCCACGTCATCCGCAGAGGACTGCGGATTCGACGTGTGCCGTCCGCCGCGGTGCGGCCTGCAAGGCTGCATCCGTGGAACAGGATCGTGCGCGCTGGGACGAACGTCACGCGGCGGCCGGCCCGACCGTTCCTCGCCCGCCGGACGCACTCGTCGATGCCGGCCTGGTCGACGAGGTCCCCGCATCAGGCCGTCTGCTCGACGTCGCATGTGGCACGGGCCCGGTCGCTCGGTGGGCGCTCGCCCGCGGACTGGACGTCGTTGCACTCGACGCCTCGGGTCACGCGATCGACGAGCTGCGCAACGCATCGGAGGCGGCAGATCCCGGCGGCGAGACCCGCCTCGACGCGCGCCGGGTCGACCTCGACGACGGGCTTCCGGCGGAACTCGGTTCGTTCGACGTGGTCGTTGTCCAGCGGTTCCGCGACACCGGTGTCCTCGCTGCGGCTCCGGGGCTGGTCCGGCCCGGTGGCCTCCTCATCATCACCGTGCTGTCCGAGGTCGGCGCGGACGCACCCGGGCCGTTCCGGGCGGCGCCCGGTGAGCTCGAGGCTGTCGTGGCTGCCGACGACCCGACGTGGACGCGCCTGGTCCACGTGGAAGGTGGCGGCGAGGCATCACTCGTCGTGCGACGCAGGTGATCATCCACGATCGTTCCATCATGCGGAACTGTTCCGTTTTGTGGAACAGCCGGGTGCTACGTTCGCGCTCGGTCGCGAAGGCCCGGCAGACGCCAGGACCGGGTCGCACCAGGAACGACTGCGAGAGGAGCCCGGATGGCGTTGGCGACACGACTGGAGCAACTGGGCACCGAGACCGCGTTCGCGGTGTCGCAGGCAGCGGCGGAGTGGGCGGGGCGTGGCCACACCGTGTTCCCGTTGCACCTCGGCGACATCGACCTGCCGACGCCGCCGAACATCGTGGAGGCCATGAACCGGGCCATCGCCGACGGCAAGACCGGCTACTGCGCTGCTGCCGGCATCCCAGCGCTGCGGGAGGCGCTCGCACACGACATCGGATCCGGTCGCGGCATGGATCTCGACGCGTCGAACATCGTCGTGCAGCCGGGCGGAAAGCCGGTCATCACCAAGTTCGTGCAGACGGTGATGAATGCCGGCGACGGCGTGCTCTACCCGAATCCCGGCTACCCGATCTACGAGAGCCAGATCGACTATCACGGCGGCACGCCGCTCCCCTACCGCTACCGGGAAACGCCGACCGGGTTCGCCATCGACGTCGACCGACTCCGCGAACTCGCGCCACGGGCTCGCGTGCTGATCTACAACGACCTGCAGAACCCGCTGGGCTGCGAGTCGACCGACGACGAGCGCCGCGCGATCGCCGAACTCGCGATCGAGCACGACCTCTGGGTGCTGTCCGACGAGGCCTACTTCGAGATGCGCTACCGCGGCACGTCGACGTCGATCGCGTCGCTGCCCGGGATGGCCGAGCGCACCGTGATCCTCTACACGTTCTCCAAGAAGTTCGCCATGACCGGATGGCGGCTCGGGTGTGCGGTCGCGCCGATCCCTGTGGCCGAACAGTTCGCCAAGCTGAACACGAACGACGAGTCGTGCACGACCCACTTCGTCCAGGAGGCAGGTGTCGAGGCGCTCCGCGATCCATCCGGCGCGGCGAGCCTGCTCGACGAGCTCCGACGTCGCCGCGACGCGGCGGCGGACGTGCTCGCCTCGATGCCGGGCGTCCGCTGCGCGATCCCCGACGCGACCTTCTACCTGTTCGTGAACGTGACCGAGGCGATGCACATGACCGGGCACACCGACGTCGCCGAGTTCGCCACCGCGGCGTTGCACGAGACCGGCGTGTCGTTCTGCACGCGACGGCACTTCGGGCGCCCGCAGCCCGACGAACAGGAGCAGTACATCCGCCTCGCGTACTCCGGCCTCGGTACCGACCGCATCACCGAGGGGTTGAGCGGATTGTCGGCGTGGATCGGACGGAGCGCAGGGTGAGTCCCGTGGCGATGACGAGGGAACGGAGACGAACGTGAAGATCGTGGTCACCGGGCGTATCCCCGACGCGGGCATGGAGATCCTGCACGCGCTCGTCGACGACGACGGTGGCGAGGTGTGGGCGTGGACCGACGATGAGCCGATCCCGGCCGACGTTCGCGACGAGCAGCTCGCGGATGCGCAGGTCGCGGTGACGTTGCTGACCGATCGCGTCGACGACGCGTTCCTCGACGCCGCCCCGAGGCTCGAGCTGGTGGCGAACGTCGCCGTCGGGTTCAACAACGTCGACGTCGACGCCTGCACCGTCCGGGGCGTTCGGGTGTCGAACACGCCCGGAGTGCTCACCGACGCGACCGCCGACCTCGCGATGGCGCTGGTCCTGATGTCGACGCGGCGCCTCGGCGAAGGTGAACGTCTGATTCGATCGCGGACCCCGTGGAAGTGGGGCATGTTCATGATGCTCGGATCGGGGCTGCAGGGCCGCCGCCTCGGCATCGTCGGGATGGGAGCGATCGGCGTCGCGCTCGGCGAGCGGGCTCGATCGTTCGGCATGGAGGTCGTGTACCACAACCGTCGCCCGGTCGCCGCCGACGTCGAGGCCCGACTCGGCGCACGTCTCCTCGCGCTCGACGAGCTACTCAGAACGAGCGACGTCGTCTCGCTGAACTGCCCGTACACGCCCGAGACCCATCACCTGATCGACGCCGACGCACTCGCTTCGATGCGGCCGGAGGCGTACCTCGTCAACACCGCTCGGGGGCCGATCGTCGACGAGGCTGCACTCGTCGGTGCCCTTCGCGCAGGCTCGATCGCCGGCGCCGGGCTCGACGTGTTCGAGCACGAGCCCGATGTACATCCAGGTCTGCTCGACCTCGACAACGCCGTCCTCGTCCCGCACCTCGGCTCCGCCACGATCGAGACGCGGTCGGCGATGGCGTCGCTGGCAGCGGAAAACGTGCAGCGTTTCGTGGCGTCGGGCGAGCTCGTGACTCCGGTGAACTGATCGCTCGCCGATCGAACCGTGCGCCGAGCCCGCGGATCAGCGATTCGCCATGCCGTAGGCGTGGGTCGGTCGGAGCGTCAGCAACAGGCGACCTTCTTCGACCATGGCGCGACGGTAGTCGTCCCAGTCGTCGTGCTCGCCGGCCATGGCCCGGTAGTACTCGACGAGTCCATCGACGGTTGCGTCGTTCGGGTCGGCGGCGACCGGCGTGAACTCGGCATCGGCCTCGACGACGACGTAGGCCCAGAAGTCGTCGCGGTTCACGTGCAGCGACGCCCGGGGATCGCGCCGCAGGTTTCGTGTCTTGGCCCGACCGTCGGTGAGCGAGACGACGATGGTGTCGTCGACGAGCCGGTACACGACATTCGACGACTGCGGCCGACCATCGGACTTGATCGTGACGAGGGTGCCGTTGCGCTTGTCGCGCAAGAAGTCGAGGGCGTCGGAGATCTCCATGTCGGTGACAACACGCGCACCGACTCACGTGTTCCCGGCCCGCAGGTGACGATGGTCCGCGCTCCTCGTTGTCGAATCGATGACGATCGCTGGGCGTTCCCAGTCCGTGCCGGCCGCATCGGCCACCATGTGTCCGTGCCGCTGTCGGGCCTCGCCGCCGCTCGCCTCTACGACGATCACGTCGACGGTCTTCATGCGATGGTTGCGAGGCGGGTGGGGCCCACCCACGCCCCGAACGTCACGGCCGAGGTCTTCGAACACGCGCTTCGAACGTGGGATCGGTTCGAGGCGTCCAACGCGACCGAGCGGAACTTCCTGCTCGGTGCGGCGACGATCGTGCTCCGCCGACACACCGATCGCGAGCGCGCCCACCTCGTGTCCATCCCCGATCCGACGACGCAGACGACACCGATGTCGCACGACCCGCTCGTCGTCGAACAGACCCCGCACGAGGAGGAATCGGTGCGCGAGTCGCAGTTGGGCGGCGGCTCGTTCGGTGCGGCGATGACGACGCTCGTCGACATGGATCCGCAGTGGCGCGACGTGCTGCTGCTGTCGTTGTGGGAGCGGTTGTCGAGCCAGTCGATCGCCGAGGCGATGGACCTGTCGCCGAACTCGGTTCGTTCGCTGCTGTCCAAAGCGCGCCGGGCATTGAAGGCGGCCCGATGAACGTGGTCGATCTCGTCGAGTCGGCTCGCCCCGAGATCGCCCCGATGCCGCTCGCTGAACGCCGAGCCGTCCGCGAGCGGCTGTTCGGCGCGGCAGACGATGTGGCGCGGACGATGATCCGCGAGCGTTCCGCCAGCGGGGCGGTCACCTCGACCGCCCCGCCCGGCTACCGCGCGCGGCGTGTGTCGGCGCGCCCGAAGCGACCGCGCGCCGCGGGCTCGCTCGCAAAGATGGGCGCCGGGCTGCTGGTGGTCGGCGCAGCGAGTGCTGCGGGCTGGTCCTGGTGGGCCGACTCGGATGCCGAGGAGCCCGACACGTTGTCGACGTCGACGGTCGCCACGACCACGACGAGTACGACCGCACCGACCACGACGACGACGCTGCCGGCGACCCGCACGGGGGTCACCGCGAGTGCCCCCGTCGTGTTCCCGCTCGGGCTGATCCCCATCGAAGAGGCGGTCGTCGATGTCGCTGCGACGGGTGACGAGTTCGGGCTACTCCGGGCGAGCGACGGTTCGTGGATCCGGCTCGCTGCGAACCGTGGCGGCCCGGCCGACCCGTCGGTGTTCGAGTTCTCGACCGTCGGTGCCGTCGACGTCGCACCGATCTCGTTCGGTGAGGGTGCGCCGTGGATCTACTCGCTCCGCGTCACCTGCGGCGCCGTTCAGCTCGTCGACGCGCCCGGACTCGAACCGCTGCGACCGGCGCTGGACGAACTTCTCCGAGGGCTGTCGATCGACGGCGGTGGGGCGGTCGACGCGCTCCTGCCGGCGGGGATGCAGGTCGTCGATGCGGCCGTGGGTGCGGACGAGTACCGCACGGTCTTCCGCTTCGAACGGACGCCGATCGACGGCGGGTCCGACGGCGACGGGGGCGGGGGCGACGGCGACGACCCGGCGGTCGACATCGTGACGCTCCGACAGGTCCCGAACGGCTCGATCGCCCAGATGGTCCCGCCGGGCGCGCAACCGTCCGAGGCGGTGTGGTTGGGCGAGCCGGCGTTGGCGATCGGCGACTTGGACCCGAACGACGACCTGGATCCGAACGACGACCTGGATCCGAACGACGACCTGGATCCGAACGACGACGTCGGCCCGGTGACGATCATCTGGCGCGACGCCGACACGGCCTTCGCGATCGACAGCGACACCGTGCCGTTCGCCGAACTCGAGACCTTCGTGTCGGGCTTGCGTGCGGTCTCGACCGACGACTGGCTGCAGCGCTTCTCGGCAACGACGGTCGACTCGAGCCTCGACACCGACCCCGACGCCGACCCCGAGGGGAACGGCGACGGCGAGGGGCAAGGCGATGTCGAGGCAGCCGACACGACGACCACGACGGTCCCCCCGTGTGCGCCCCAACCGTCGCTCGGCTCCACCTTCCGACCTTGACGTCGGCCCCCGATCTGCGCCGACGCTGCGCCCTCAGGCGTCGATGAGGTAGTCGGTGATCTGGGTGTCGGCGGCGCCGAGGTCGCGGAAGTTGTCGTCGGTGCGGGCACGCATGTGATCGCGCCATGCGAACTCGCGGTACCTCGCGGGGCCGTCGGCGACGTCGGGAATCGGCGCGATCACGGCGCTGCGGTTCGGGTTCGAGAAGTACGGGATGCTCATCCGGTCGGTCTCGGTCATCGTGAGTACCCGATGGGTGGCCGCTCGATACCGGTCGTTGGTCCACACCTGCATCGCGTCGGCGAGGTTGACGACGATCGTCCCCGCCTGTGGCTCGATGTCCACCCAACCGCCGTCGACGGCAAGCGCTTGCAGCCCGCCGGTGTCGTCCTGGAGAAGCAGCGTCAAGACGCCGGGGTCGGTGTGGAAGCCGAGCGCTGTCTCACCGAGGTCGACCAGCCCGTTTCGCTCGTCGGCAGGAACCGGGTCGCCGACCGGGTAGAGGTTCAGGCGGACGGTCGAGTTGCTGCGGTCACCGCGGAACGCGGCGTGCGTGTCGGGCGCGAGGCCGAGCGCGGTGAACACGAGCGACGCCGTTGCGTCGGCCAGATCGCTGAACGCGTCGAAGAACTCGGTCAGCGTCGGGCGCAGCGCAGGGAATGCTTCGGCTGACGGCCAGCGGTTGAACGAGTCGGCGTCCGAGCGCGGGTCGATGAAGTCGAACACCTGCTTGTGATCGCGGCGGCGCTTGGTGAGCTCGCGATCGAACCAGCCGAGCGGGTTCTCCTCGTCGCGTTCCACGGCGGTGCGAAGCTGACGGTCGCTGTCGAAGAACCGGCGAGCCTCACCCCAGGTCCGGTCGACCACGTCGTCGAGACCGTGGCCGCGCAGGAGGAAGAAGCCGTGATCGCGACACGCTCGGTCGACGGCGGCGAGGTCGGTTGCCGAGGGGTCGGCGATGTCGATCGTCGGGACGAGTTCGTCGGCGCTCACGCCGACGAGTCTCGCGCGGCGACGTCCCGGTCCGGCGACGTCAACGGTCGGCGACGGCCAACCTGTCGCGGGCGACGAGCCCGTCGAGCGAAATCGACGACGACGCAGGCGTGACGCCGGTGAAGTACCCCGACACGTCGACGATCAGGTGCACGTCGCCGAGCGCGTTGTAGAGGTCGATCCGACCCGGTCCGTTCGCGCACTCCAGGCCTGCGGACACACCGACGATCGCGGCGTTCGCCGTGGTCTCACCCGGACCGAAGTTCAGGTTCGATGCGTTCGGCACGACGCACGAGTCGTCGGTGAACACCGTCACGAACCCGGGCGAGGTCGTCTCGGTCACGGTGACGTTCGCAGCGATCGCCTGAGCCTCCGCGGGCACACCCGTCGCATCGGTCGCCACGTTGACGACGATCAGTTCGTCGGGTCCCACCACGCCGAAGCCGTCTCTGGTGTCGCCGGCGCGCACCGGCGGCAGTGGGACGAAGCGACCGAAGCCGCCGAGGTCGTCGTGCGCGGTGTACACGCCCACGACGTCGACGATCAGGTGCGCCGACCCGTCGAGGTTGAAGAAGTCGACGAGCCCGGTCGGCGGGACCTGCACGGTGACCAGGTTCGGGATGGTCTGGCCGGGGAAGAAGTTGACGTGCGACGCGTTCGGGATCTCGTTGCCGTGCGGTGTCACGGTGAGGAAGCTCGGCGCGGTCGGCTCGGTGATCGTGACGTTGGCGACGAGCGCCGTGACACCGGCCCCCACGACGCCACCTTCGAAGAGCGGGTTGAAGTCGAAGGTCTCGACCGACCTCGGCCCCATCGGGGCGCGGGGTCGACCCGGCACGTTCTCCCTCGTGTCGATCGCACGACTCGGCTGGAGGCTGACGAAGCGAGCGCCGTTCGGGCCGTCGGCGGTCGAGTAGTAGCCGACGACGTCGAGGAGGAGATCGGTGGATCCGTCGAGGTTGAACGCCTGCACCGAACCGTCATCACCCAGCGCGATGGTGACCATGTTGGCGGCGATGCCCCCGACCGACGGGTTGAGATTCGAGACGTTGGGCAATGGTGCGCCAGTCGGCCAGATCGACACGAAGGTCGGCGCGGTCGCCCCGACCGCCGTCGCGTTCATGACCACCGCAGACACACCCTGAGCCGGCACACCGCCTCGGCCGGCGATGGGGATGCGCAACGTGTCGCGGCGACCGAGCGTCTGACTCGATCCGAAGTCGGGCCGCGTGTCGAGAATCCGCGTCGGCGGCAACGCCGTGAACTCGCCGCTGTTGTCGGCAGGCGGCGGGGGCGGAGGTGGCGGGGCCTGCTCGGCGACGCCGCGAAGCGCGACGTCGAAGCCCTCCCGAGCGGTTGCATCGCTCGTGAGTCCGGGCCCCGGGGCCGTACCGGACGACCTTGGCCCGTCAGTCGGGATCAGACTGTTCGCTCCAGCGACGGTCGGAGCCATCGAGAGCGTGAGACACACAGCGATCATCACGATCGTCGCGCGCCGACACCGATTCCCCGCTGTGATTGCCCGCACGTTCCGAGTGTGCACCGCCGTTTACGACGAACTCTGGACGGTCGCAGCGCCGCGGCGATCCTTGCCGAGAAACACATGCTCAGCCGACCCTCTGCGCGCACACGGCCACGGTCCGGGCAACGGCGTCGAGTCAGAGCGATGTCGACGTGCGACGAGTCACGTCGACGCCGTCGTCTCGTGTGAGCTACGAAGGTCGTATGGAGTTGACCTTCCTCGGCACGTCGTCGGGCTCACCGACCGCCGACCGCAACGTCGCGGCGTTGGCCGTCCGGTGGAACGGGATCTGGGATCTGTTCGATTGCGGTGAGGGGACCCAACACCAGCTCACCGCCACGCCGCTCGCACTCCCTCGGCTCCGTCGGATCTACATCTCACACCTCCACGGCGACCACTGCTTCGGCCTGTTCGGCGTGCTCGGTTCGCGGTCGATGGATCTCACCGCGGGCGCGCTGACGATCTTCGGTCCGCCCGGCGTGCGGGAGATGGTCGAGGTCGTCCTCGCCCGGTCCGCGACGTACCTCGACTATCCGCTCGACATCCACGAGGTCTCACTCGACGGTGAGCGCGTGATCGACGACGACGGCGCGACGGTCGATGCGATCCCGCTGGTCCATCGCCTCGACAGCTTCGCCTGGTCGATCCGCGAACGCGACCGCGATGGCGAGTTCGACGTCGACGCCGCGGCCCGTGTCGGCGTGCCGCGCGGGCCGCTGTTCGGGGACCTCCAGCGGGGCGAGTCGGTGACGCTCGACGACGGGCGGCGCGTCGATCCCGAGGCGGTGATCGGGCCACCCCGGCGCGGCCGACACCTCGTGGTCGCTGGTGACAACAGCGACCCGGAGCGGTTGTTCGCGCAGACCACCGGCGCGGACATGGCGGTTCACGAGGCGACCTACACCGAGGCGACGCTGGCGAAGATCGGTGACGACCACGGCCACAGCACCGCGGCGCGGGTGGCATCAGCCGCGGAACGGCACGGGATCCAGCGGCTCGCCCTCACCCACTTCAGCGCGCGCTACGCGAGCGTGCCGGGAACGAGCGCTGCGGAGTCGATCGCCGACGTCGAAGCCGAGGCACGCGCCCACTTCGCCGGCGAACTCCACCTGGCACGCGATCTCGATCGCCTCGAAGTCCCGCTCCCCGACTGAGGGGTGGCGTCGCGCGGTCGGCACGAGCCTTCCGCGCAGCCGAACTGCGCTCACCCGTTCCCGGCAAGCGGGACGGCTCGAACGCAGGTCGACGGTCAGAACGGCAGCACCTCACACACCGACGAGTTCGCGGGCGGGGCGCTCTGCGTCGTCTGCGGGGTCATCCGCTTCGATCGCTGTCGGCCGGACCGGCTCCGACGTGTCGATGACCGCTTGATCGGCACGCGTCCGCTCTGCGATCGCAGGGTGGAGTACTGCGCCACCGAGGAGGACGGTGAACGCCATCCAACCGACGGAGGCGACACCGCCCGTCTCGTGACCGGCCCCGAGCGCGTCGACGTTGTAGACCGCGTTGCCGACCACGACCGACGCGCCGGCTGCGGCCAGCAGCACGGCCTGGGCCGAGCGACGAGCGGCGAGGACGAGCAGCGCGACAGCACTGCCGACGAGCACGGCATCAGCCAGTGGATACGCCA
>JBCBDK010000063.1:0-11311 GCA_038529675.1 Actinomycetota bacterium | reverse complement strand
GGCCGCTTCGAGCGAAGTGCGATCTTCGGGTCTGGCCCGAACGAGGTCGTCCTCACCTCGGCGGGATTCGACGACTCCTTCGTCGCCAAGGTCGACGTCGATGGTGCGCTGGAGTGGGTGCGCCGCTTCGGGGGACGTCGCAATGTCGACGCCGTCGACGTTGCGGTCGACCCGAGCGGCGACGTGGTCGTCGCAGGTGTGTTCGAGAACACCGCCTCGTTCGGCGACGATGCGCAGCCCGGGGGCCGGATGACCTCCGCGGGCAGCACCGACGTGTTCGTCGCGAGGCTCACCGCCGCCGGCGACCTCGACTGGGTTCGTCGGATCGGCGGTCCGCCTGCCGAAACGCTCACCGACATGGCGATCAGCTCGTCCGGCGACATCGTCCTGACCGGGGAGTTCTTCCAGTCCCTCGAGCTGAGCCCGACAGCGGACATCCCGCCGCTCACCTCCGCGGGTCGCGCCGACCAGTACATCGTTCAGCTCGACTCGGCCGGCGACGTCGTCGGCGGACGCGGGCTCGGTGGCCCGAACCCGGACTTCGCCTCGCCGTTGACGTTCGACGCAGCGGGCCGGATCGTGGTCGCCGGCTCGTTCCGAGGTGCCGTGGACTTCGCGAGCGACCTCGAACCGGCGACGCTGATCGCCGTCGACGAGGCCGATGCCTACGTCGCCACGCTCGGCCCCGGTCTCGACCTCGTGTCTCGCTGACGAACACGGAGCATCCGTTCACGGCCTCGAAACGTGGCGAACACATCGACTCCGTACGTTCGAGCCATGCGTTGGGGGCAGCCGCACGTCCGATGAGGCTGGACGAGGTCGATCCGTTCGTCGGCACGGAGCCGGCTGACGTCGCCGACGACCAGCGTGCGTCCGGCGTCGCCGCCACGTGGTGGTGGCCGAAGCCACCGATCGGGAACACCCACCCCGGAGCGACCTTCCCGTTCGGCATGGTCTCGGCGTGCCCGACTTCGGGCGGCTACCCGACCGGCTACGGACGCTACGAGCGCTCGACCGAGGGGGTCCCACGTCGGCTCCACGACGCGAGCGTTGCGAGCGGCGTGACCCACTTCCACCAGTCCGGGACCGGCGCGATCCGCAAGTACTACAACTATCTCCGCGTCACGCCGATGCTCGATCCGCTCGACGAGCTCGGGCGGACGTGGCGGCTCGTCGACGAGCGGGCAACTCCGGGGCGCTACGAGGCGATGCTCGAGAACGGGATTCGCTGCGAGCTCACGGTGGGTCCCCGCTCGGCGGTGCATCGCTACACGTTCCCGTCGTCGACGTCGGCTCGGATCGTCCTCGACTGTTCGCACGGCGGGCTGGCGATCGATGGTGGCGAGACCGTGCCGTTGCGTGCGGAGCTCGGGATCCGCGATGCGCGTGCGGCGTCGGGCACGGTCGTGATGGAGGGCGTCCCGGTCTCGTTCCACGCGGACTGCGACTCACCCGACTGGCGGCTCATGCCCTGGTACGACCGACGGCTCATGCACGGTGGCGCGCACCTCAGCTTCGACTCGATCCGACCGACGACGCTCCGCCCGTTCGGCGTCGTGTGGATGGGTCGGGCGGAAGCCGGGACCACCGTCGAGATCCGGCTCGGCTTCTCCCTGCGGGGAACGGAACGGGCTGCGGCGAACCTCCGCGAGGATGTGGGCGACGGTCCGGACCGCTTCGTGACTCGCCGGGAGGCGACCGAGACGGCGTGGGCGGACCACCTCGGTCGCATCGAGGTCGACGGGGGCTCCGACGAACAGCGCTCCCTGCTCGCCACCGCGCTGTACCACTCGATGATCAAGCCGTGCTTCGCGCCCGGCGAGAGTCCGTTCTGGAGCGACGACGGCCCGTTCGTCTTCGACCTCGCCACGATGTGGGATCTCTATCGGACCCACCTCCCGCTCCTGACCGCGCTCTTCCCCGGTCGGGCGGCAGAGCTGGCGAACGCGCTGGTCCGGATCTGCGAGGAGGAGGGCAACCTGCCGATCGGGTACCGGATGGCTCGCGGCGCCGACCGGTTTGCGCGGCAGGGGAGTGCGCTCGCCCACACGTTCCTCGCCGACGTCGCATCGCTCGATCTCCCCGGCGTCGACTGGGACTGGGCGCTCAGCCTGATGGCCTCGGATCTGAACCGGATGTGGGGCGAGGAGTACCTGGAGCACGGTCTCGTCCACCCGGTGAGTCACACGCTCGACCTCGGCATGGGCCATCACTGCACCGCGGTCGTCGCCCGCCGTCTCGGTGACCATGCGTTCGCCGAGCGGCTGGATGCCCTCGCAGGACGGTGGGTCAATGCGTTCGATCCGGCGACCGGCCTCCTCGTCGACTCGCAGTTCTACGAGGGCGGACGGTGGAACTATTCGTTCCGACTGCTCCACGACATGGCACGACGCATCGAGCTGGCGGGCGGCGACGACGCGTTCGTCGCACTCCTCGACCGGTTCTTCGGTGTCGATGCCGACCCGGTGAAACAGCTCGGCGTCGACCCATCAGCCGACGACGTCACCGCCGGCTACGCGCTCGATCGTTTCGAGGGCTTGAACAACGAACCTGACATGGACGCACCCTGGTGCTTCCATCACGCCGGCCGGCCCGATCGCACCGCCGAGATCGTCCGTGCGGTCGTGGACCACCAGTTCGGGCCGGGGGCCGGTGGCCTCCCCGGCAATGACGACTCGGGCGGTCTCAGCTCGTGGTACGTGTGGGCGGTGTCGGGGCTCTTCCCGCAGGCCGGCCAGCAGAGCCTCCTGATCGGTCCACCGTCGTTCCGTTCGGTCGAACTGACCGTCGGCGACGGCTCGGGCACGTTCACCGTCGAGACGACCGGTGAGGACCCGTGCCCCGGCGACACCGGGGCGACGAATCGTCCACAGCGCTATGTCGCCGCCGCCCGGCTCGACGGACGGACCCTCGACCGCTCGTGGCTCACCACCTCGGAACTCGCCGCAGGCGGCCACCTCGAGCTCGAACTCGCGACGGCACCGACGCGCTGGGGAACGTACCCCCGGCCGCCTTCAGGGTCGCCCCACGCCACGCCCACCCCCAACCAGCCCATTCCACTCACCTGACCAGGAGGACCCCACGGTGAACGACCTCGCCGATCACATCGCGTCGACCGATCCGGGCGTACCGCCACCGGAGTCGCATCGCCCGAACCCGACCCCCACGAAGCGGCTGGTGATCGTCGTCCGTGCGGATCCGGTGATCTGCGGCCATGCCGGTGAGGCCCGCAACCTCGCGGAGGTCGCGCTCCGCCGCGGCTACGACGACGTCCGAATCGTGACGTGGACCATCCCGGCGCTGCAGGAGGCGGGCCTTCCCCTGAAACCGCTCGATGCGATCCTGCCTTACTCGCCGGGCATCACGGTCGAGCGACCCGAGCCGGTCGGCGACTACCGGGTGCCCGACGGCAGGCACCTCGGCGGCATCGTCGGCCGTCTCGTCGAGCTGTTCACCGAGGGCGTGCCGACCACGGCGATGTCGCTGTACCTCACCCCGCACGCCACGGTGATCGCCGAGGCGGCACGGATCGCGCGTGCGACGGGAATGTGTGCCCCGCTGGTCACGATCGCCGAGGCGGTCGGTTCCGACGTGACCAACGTCGTCAACACCGCCGTCGATCAGGGACGGTTCGGCGCTGCGGCGCAGGTGCTCACGACCTACCTCGACAACGACGTGTGTGTGGCGGTCTCGAACTACACCAAGCGGGTGATCGTCGATGCCGCCGAGCGCATCGACCGCCGGTGGGGCACACAGCTCGCGGCTGCGTGCGACGAGCGGATCGACGTGTCGTATCCCGCGATCGACTCGTCAGCCTTCGTCGATCTCGATCCCGCCGAGACCACCCGGTACCTCGCTGCCCGCGGATTGGAGCCCGACGGGTACGTGCTGTTCCTCTCGCGTCTCACCAAGGCGAAGGGGGTCGACGACCTGATCAACGGCTTCGTCCAGAGCGCGGTCCACGGTCGGACCAAGCTCGCCATCTGCGGGACCGGGCCCGAGGCGATGCCGTTGCGGGCGCTCGCGGCATCGACGCCGATGGCTGACCGGATCGTCTTCTTCGACGACGTGGACGACGCCGAGAAGCCGCACCTGATGCGCGGCAGCGCGGTCTATGCACTCCCGAGCAAGCCCCGTCCCGAGTTCGTCGAGACGTTCGGGATCGCGCTCGCGGAGAACCTGCTCGCCGGTGGTGGCCGGGTCATCACGTGCGACACCGGCGGGATCGGTGAGGCGGTGGGACCGTTCGCGACGATCGTGCCGCCGTCGTCGCCCGTCGCGCTCGCCAACGCCTTGAACGAACTGGTGCTCGGGCTTTCGTGCGGCGAGCGGCGCCGGCCGGCGCGGTCCGCACGGGACTGGGCCCTGCGATTCGACCGTGCCGAGGTCTTCGATCGGTTGTTCGAACGCGTGCCGACCCACGACCGCGCCGGGTCCGTGGCGGCCGCCTGACCGACGCGTCCGTCCGACGCGAACTCGTCAGCGAAAGCCGAGGCCGCGGAACACCCGGTCCGTCACCGTGAACGCCGCCAGGCCGAGCCCGGCGACGAGGGCCGCCGGAATGAGGAAGAAGCCGGTCGCCATTGCGATCAGCCCGGCGCCGATCTGACGACCCCAGAGCACGGAGGCAGCGAGACCGAGCGCGATCGCGCCGAGCATCAACCCGATGCCGCCGTCGCCGCCGACGGTCCGGACCACACCCCAGATAAATCCGGTGATGCCGACCAGCGACAGCACACCCCAGAGGGCGACCGACGCCTGTCGACGGCCGCCGGCGACCCAGCGGGTCCGGAGCGCAACCGCCGTCCACATGATCCAGCGGCGAAGCCAGCCGACGCCGGCCGAGCGCATCATCTCCCGGAACACGAGGTCGGCGGCGATGTCGCTGCCCAACGCACCGCCGTTCGGTTCGTCGACGATGAGTTGGTCGTGGATGATGGCGGCCAGCGTGTGCGATCCGTAGGAGTTCTCGAACCACCGCATGAACGGTGGCACCGAGGCGAGATCGGTCATCTCGTCGGGTGATGACTGGTGGATGAGCGCAGCGTCGACACGCGCCTGGGCGGTCTCGGGTGTCTCGCCGTTCTCGATGAGCAGCGTCAGCAGTCGGGCCTCGACGTCGCCGTCGGTGAACGCGAACGGCGTGCTGACGAGGAACTGGGTTGCGTCGACCTGGATCAGGCCGACCTGCCCGCTCGGGTCGTCGACTCGGAACCCCGAGCTCGGGGCCACGGCCCACGGGGTCCAGTCATCGTGCACGTGCATGGTTCGCTCCATCCCGGGCGCGGCGTGTGCCGCTTCCCCGACATCCAGAGTCGCAGACCGGACCGCGTGATACGAGCGATTCGGTCACATACAGGCGTCGATCCGGTCGATGTCGAGCCGGAACGGCCCGTCGAGCCCGTCGCCGATGATGATCCCGATCTCGCTCGCCAGGTCCGGATCGAACGGGGCGGAGTCGACGGCCTGGCCGAACACGGTCGGACGCAGTTGCTCGTAGTCGAGCGTGACGACGTGGAACCCGTCGTCGTCCGGGTCGCCGTCGATCGTGAGGTCGGCACCGTGGGAGACGCGTCGACCCCGGAACTCGCTCTCGTCCTCGAAGGTGAGGCCGTAGGTGCGTTCGTCGGTTCGCAGGCGGAGTTCGACACGTTCGGTTTCGGCGAGTTCGTCGCCGACCAGCCGGAACCGTACCGACGTGAAGCCGCCCCCGGCCGTGACGACCTCGCCGTCGAAGCGCAGGAGCGAGTCGGCGATCTCGGCCGCCCCCGCCGAGCGGCCACCCATCACGCCGTCGTCGACGACGAACCACCCGTCGTTCGCGTCGCCGTCCGCGAAGTGGGTCAGCCGAGTGCAGCCGGGCCCGGGTTCGTCGATGGCGCCCGAAACGCTCGCCGGCGCCCCGTTCGTGGCGGTCATGGTGGTCATGGTGGTGGCGGTCGTGGTGGCGGCGGAGGTGGTCGACGAAGCGAGGGCTGGTGCTGGTGTACCCGTCGGTGTGGTCGTCGTCGGTGTGGCGCTCGTCGACTCGATGGTGTCGGCCGTCGTCACCGGCACGTCGTCGCCACCCGGACCGGCCGAGTCATCGGCGCCGTCGGAGCCGCACGCGGCGACGACGAGTGTCGCACCGAGGAGCATCGACGATCGTCGCACCGCGTCAGCCTCGTCGACAGCGGTGCACGCGTGTCGGACTCAGCTCGCGGTGGTGCCGTGCGCGGCGAGGAGGTCGCCCGTCGCCCGGGTCATGGCGTCGAGCACGAAGTCGATCTCGGGCAGCGCCCGGTCATCCGCGGCGATGCTCACGCCGAGTCGGCCGCCGATGTCGCCGATGCCGATCGCGACGCGAACGGTCCTGGTCACCGGGAGGAGTGGGAACGTGACGTCGTGGTCGTGCCCGTCGAACCGGAGGCGGCGACGCGAACCCGGAATGCACGACACGACGAGGTCGACGAACCGGCGGTCGGCCATCGCGTCGGCCTGTCTGCCGGACGGGTCGACGGGGAGCCGTTCGAGCGCCCGCAGGCCGAACGCGGCCGCCCGGTGCTGGCCTGAGGCGACCGCCTCGCCGATCTCCTCGCGGACGATCGCGAGGCGCCGGTCGATGGGCATCGGACCGATCGGGAGGGCGATGAGCAGGAACGACGCCCGGTTGCCCAGCGACGACCGACTCCGCCGAGCGGCGCCGGCCACGGGCACGAGCGTCCGGATGCGCGCTTCGGGTTCGACCGGATCGGTGGCGCCGAAGCGCCGGGCGAGTGCGCCGCCGACGATGGTGAGGCACAGTTCGTCGAAACGGAGATCGAGGTCCCGTCGCAGGCGGCGCAACGGCGCCGACGGCAGCTCGGCCAGGCCGACCCGCTGACGAACCGGCCCCGACCCCGCGAACCGCGGCATCCCGTGCTGCGATCGATCGAGGATCGACACCCAACCGTCGAGCAGCGTGATCGCACGGTCGTACGCGTCGGGGTCCAGCGTGGCGGGGCGACCCGGTCGTAGCGTGCTCCACAGATCGCTCAGCACGTCGGCGACGCCGACCTCGTCGGCTTCGGCGTCGTCCGGCTCGGTCGACCGTGTGGTGGTGCCGTCCGTTCGGCCGATCGGATCGAACAGCGACCGCATCACGTGCATCGAGCTGAGGCCGTCGACGAGCACGTGGCTCGCCCGGAAGAAGAGGGCGGGTCCCGCGGTGGCCGAGGCCGGAACGAGCGTCAACGACCACAGCGGCCGGTGTGCGTCGAGTTCGGTCGCGTGCAGCGTCGCGAGGAATCGGTGGAGGCCCCGGTCGGACCGGTCGAGCGGGGCTTCATCGATGTGCGCGTCGATGTCGAAGCGGTCGTGGTCGACCCACTGCGGTGCGTCGTCGACCACGACGATGCGCTGGCGGAAGCGGGGGAGCAGGTCGAGGCGCGCGCCGACGAGTTCCCGCACGCGTTCGAGCGTCAGGGGGCGCGGGCTGGGTTCGAAGGTGATGAACCCGCCGACGTTCATCGGCGCATCGGGCGTGGATCGCCGGAGGAACGCAGCGTCGTGGGATCGCAGCGGGGTGCCGCTCGCCTCGCCCGACGCCGTTCGGTCGGTCGTGCTCACCTCGACGTCCCCGAGCCTTCGATACCGAGCCGAACGAGAACGGCGTGCTCGTCCTCCTCGAGCCGGCGGTTGGTCGTATGACGTGGTGAACGCTCGTGTGGGCCGACGGCGACCCGGTACTCGGCAGCGAGGTCGCGTAGGCGGGGAACGCGTGCCGACGCGTCGAGGAGGATCTCGATCGCGTGGAAGATCCGGCCGATCGAGCTCCTGCTGCCCGTCGCGGTGATGTGCCCACCGTGGAACGCATCGGCGACCTCGAGTCGGCCGTCGAGCAGGGCGATGACGACCGGTGTGGAGGTGGCACCGCTGCCGTCGACGGCCGCCCCGTCCGACCCGGGCCGAACGTCCAAGCGGCCACCGACGAACGCCACGTCGACCACCTCGTCGTCGACCGTGATCCGTGCCCGTCGTGGCCCGACGACCGTGCGCAGCCGGAGCGCACCACCGAGTGGGTCGTCGTCGAGCGCATGGACCAGCTCGCCGATCCAGTCGCCGAGCGACCGGTCGTGAGCGATCACGCTCGGCGGGTCAGTCGACATGTTCGAACACTCCGAGGCCGGTGCCGGCGATCGGGCGCCCGGCGAGCGTGCCGGACAGCTCGAATCGGCCGAGGAGCTCGTGGATGAAGGTCTGTCCGCTCGTCGTCGGCTCGGAGGTGATGAGCTGGACTGCGCGTTCGACCTCGAACTCGGCCGTGGCCCGATCGAACCCGTCGACGGCGTCGACGACGAGCGAGCCGGGGAGATCGGGGCGCTGGCGATCGCTCCG
Source organism: Actinomycetota bacterium (assembly GCA_038529675.1). GTDB lineage: Bacteria > Actinomycetota > Acidimicrobiia > Acidimicrobiales > Ilumatobacteraceae > Ilumatobacter_A. The sequence continues at coordinate 2,956 of JBCBDK010000063.1, read as the reverse complement.
CAGTGCAGCGACCGCGCCGGGGAGGCGCACCAACGGTGTGCGGCGGTCGTGGAGGTCGCCCCGATAGGTGATGCGGACCGTGTCGCCGGAGAAGCGGCGGACGAGCGGGCCGGTCTGGACGTCGACGAGCGGTGAGCGCACTCGATGGTGCCGATCCGTGCGATCGGCGATCGTGAGCACGGTGGCGGCCCCCGACCCTGCGAGCTCGTCGCGCCCGGCGGTCGGGAAGGTGCCCCAGCGCCACCCGATGTCGTCGCCCCAGCGCCAACGACCCCAGTTGTGATCCTGATAGCCGATAGCGGACTCGAGGCCGACCGTACGGTCCGGAAGTCGGATCTCGCCGTGCAGTCGGAGTCGGGGCATCGCCCGCCACGAGATCCAGCCCGATCCAAACGGTGCGGGCCGCTCGGCGTCGATCGGCTCAGCCGCTGCGGTGGCGCGTACCGTGACGTCGGCGTCGCCAGCTCGCCCGGTTGCGCAGGCAAACCAGCCGTCGTCGTGGAGCGACACCGACGCCGCTGGATCGACGGCGACGCTCGTGGGCGTCTCCGCCGCACGGTGTCGAGCGACGACCTGGACCGCCGTGAACAGTTCGTCGCGTCGTCCGTCGTGCACGATGGTCGCGCCGACGGCGAGCGAGGCCGGCGATGCCGGGTCGCCGTGGACCGATGCGTTGATCAGCGCTGACACGTCGTGGTCGGGTACGAAGACGTTGAGGTGCAGCCAATCCTTGTGGATCGGTGCGAGGAGGTCGAGTGGCGACGGCGGCCGGAGGCTGTCGGTGACCGTCGTCGGGTCGAGCCGCAGCACCCGGATCATCGCAGGACCGGCCCCGCCGGGTCGCCGTTGCTCGGCGGCGTCACCTCGGGCACGGACGCCTGCGCGGTGATCGTGTCGATCGCCGCCACGATCTCCTTGGAGTAGGCCCACATCCCGACGACGAGGTCGATGCACTCGAGTGGTTCCGGCTCGCGCAGTGGGCCGAGCCCGTCGGACGGCTCGATCAGATCGACGTCGGCGAGTGCGGCCTCGAGATCGTTCGCCAACAGCAGACCGAGGTCGTTACGCAACTCCTCGAGCACCGGGCTGGGCGGGAACGCGCTCCAGGCTGCGTCCATCCCGAGCCGTGACCACAACGCCTCCCCGTTCGATGCGACGCGGGTGCTCCGGAGCGCTTCGCGCAGGCGGGAACCGTCGGCGGTGCGCGAGGCCTCGCGCCCGAGCCGGCCGAGCCCGGCCACGATCGAGCCGAGCGCCTGCGAGCCGGAGATGACCGACAGGGTGCGCAGCCGTGCCAGGAGCGATGCCAGGAGCGCATCGACGTCGCGGGCGTCGGCCGACGACCCGACGAGTTCGAGGTCGGCGTCACCGCTCATCGTTGACCTCCACCGCACTGACGTCCACGTGGAGCTCGAGATCGTCGCCCACTGCGCCGAGGACGACGATCCCACCCCGGTACACGCCGGCGGGCAAGTTCGGCGGTACGAACACCGCGAGCTCGGCGGTGCGCTGCTCGCCGGCAGGCACGACGACGTCGACGTCGTCGACCGTGAGAGGGAGCCAGGTGTGCCCCGAGTCACCGCGTAGGGGCGTCACCGAGAGCCGGGCGGCGACCGCCGAACGCTGCCGGTTGTGCACGGTGACCGACCCGGCAGCGATCGCGCCGACCTCACCGCTGATCGTCACGATCCGACACGGCGTGACCTGGATGCCGGGTGCCACCGGTCCGAGTGCCCAGAGGAGATCGCGAAGCCAGCTGGTGAGTTCGTCGACCGGCGCGCTGGTGGGGTCGTTCTCCTCGCGACGAGACGGCGGTTGCTCGCCGTTCGCCCCCGGAACGAGGCGGACAGCCACGGCTGAGTTGTACCACACCCTCCGCGGGCACGATCCCGGGTCGATCGGGATGCGATCCTGCGCGTCCCGCCTACTTGATGCGCTCCACGACGTAGCTCAACATCTCGCGCAGGAAGCGCCGGTCGTCGCCGCCCTGCAACAGGTCGCCGAGCCGGTCGTCGGCCTCGAGTGCGCGCCGGGCGTAGTCGTCGGCGACGTCGCGGCCGTAGTCGATCGACCCGAGTGTTCGCATCGACGTGAGCAACCAGTCGACGTCGGCGGTCGCCTTCTCGTCGCGCGGCGTGTCGAGCAGCTCGATCGCCCGACGTCGATCTGCGTCGCCCGCGGAACGGAGATAGTGCAGCAACATCACCGTTCGCTTGCCCTCCCACAGGTCGCCGGCGATCTCCTTGCCGTACACGTGTTGATCGGATTCGAGGTTCAGCAGGTCGTCGCAGATCTGGAACGCGATGCCGGCGAGGTGGCCCACCTCGACGAGCGGCAGGAGTTCGGCGCTGGTCGGGAACGAGACGCCCGGGGGATGGCCGCAGATCACACCGATCCGCAACGGGGCGATCACCGTGTACCAGCACGTCTTCTTGTGCGCCATGCGGACGTAGTCGTTGTCGCCGAGGTCGTACTCGCGGTCGGCGATCCAGCCGAGCTCGATCGCCTGTCCCTCGACCGACTCGCGCGCCATCCGCTCGATCTCCTCGAGCACGAGGAGCGTCTTGTGCATGCCGATCCGGTGGGTGTTGTCGAGCAGCAGCTGCATCGCCAGTACGTTGGTCGCGTCGCCGACGTTCACCGCAACGGCGGCGCCGTGGGAGCGCAGCATCGTGACCCGGCCCCGTCGGTAGTCGGAGGCGTCCTCGACGTCGTCGTGAACGAGGAAGGCATTGTGGTAGAGCTCGAGCGCAGCCGCCGACGTACGCGCCTGATCGGTGTACCCCCCGGCAGCGCGGGCGGCAGCGAGCAGGATCGCCGGCCGGAGCCCCTTGCCCTCTCGGAACGGATAGTCGGCCACGAGGTCGTACAGCGGGCCGTAACCGGTCTCGCGGTTGCGTTCGATCAGCTGTGCGATCTCGGTCGCGACGCAGTCCTTGGCCTCGCTGAGGACCCG
>JBCBDK010000062.1:6382-11321 GCA_038529675.1 Actinomycetota bacterium | reverse complement strand
CCGGCTGGGCCGACGAGCAGCGAATTCTCGATGGCTCCCACCCCGACGCGGTCAGCCTCCAGCAGCTGCACGACGCCGTGTTGGCCGACGAGTCGTTCGACCCGTACGGCATCAGTGGTCGACAGGAGATGCTCGAGAACCTCGTCGCCCGCCACATCGACTCCATCACCTGACCGCCGTGCGATCCCGGCTCAGCTCTCTGCGGGTCAGTCGGTGCGTTCGGCGATCGCGTCGTGGACGGCCTGCGCAACCGCGTCGGCGGTGGCGCCGGGGGTGACGACCTTGGCGACGCCCGCCTCCATCAGCTGCGGGACGTCCTGGTCGGGCACGATGCCGCCGACGATCACCGGTATGTCCACACCCTTGGCCCGCACGGCCTCGACCACCGCCGGGGCGAGCGTCATGTGCGCGGCCGACAGCATCGACAGTCCGATCGCGTCGACATCCTCGTCGACCGCCGCAGCGGCGACGGTCTCGGGGGTCTGGAACAACCCGGTGTAGATCACCTCGAACCCTGCGTCGCGCAAGATCCGGGCGACGACCTTCACGCCACGGTCGTGACCGTCGAGGCCGACCTTCGCCACGAGCACACGTTCTGCCATCGTTCGCCGTCCGTCCGTTCCGTCAGTTCGAGTAGTCGTAGAAACCGCGCCCGGTCTTGCGGCCGAGCAGCCCCGCCTCGACCATCCGAAGCAGCATGGGTGGCGCTGCGTACAGCGGCTCCTTGAACTCGTCGTACAGCGACTCAGCGACCGCCATGGTCGTGTCGAGGCCGATCAGGTCGGCGAGCGCCAGCGGCCCCATCGGGTGATTGCATCCCTCGACCATGCCGTTGTCGATGTCCTCCGCCGACGCGAAACCCGACTCGAACATCCGGATCGCGGACAGGATGTACGGGATCAGCAGTGCGTTGACGACGAACCCCGCGCGATCCTGACTGCGGATCACGATCTTGTCGAGCACCCCGGTCGCGAAGTCGTTCGACCGCTGGATCGTCTCCTGCGACGACATGAGACTCGTCACGAGCTCGACCAGCTTCAGCACCGGCACCGGATTGAAGAAGTGGATGCCGATCACCTGCTCGGGTCGTTGCGTGGCGATGCCGAGCTTCATGATCGGAATCGAACTCGTGTTGCTCGCGAGGATCGCCGTGTCGGACTCGACCACCTTGTCGAGCACGGTGAACACCTCGGTCTTGAGCGGCTCGTCCTCGAGCACCGCCTCAATGACGAGATCGCGGTCGGCCATGTCGCCGAGGTCGGTCGTGAACGAGAGCCGACCGATGGTCGCTTCACGATCCTCCTCGCTCATCTTGTTGCGGGCGACCGCCTTGTCGAACGAGCCGAGCAGCCGATTGCGGCCCCGCTCGGCGGTCGCCGCATCGATCTCACGGACGACGACGTCGAGGCCGGCCCGAGCGCAGACCTCGGCGATGCCGGCACCCATCTGGCCGCACCCCACGACTCCGACACGTTCGATCGTGCTCATCTTCGTCCTGCGCTTACTGCTGACACCTGGTGTCGACTCGACTCGGCGCTGCCTCAGGATCGTTCGATCGACACGTGAAGATCGGTCAACCCGCGCAGCATGAAGCTCGGAAAGTACCGGTACTCGTTCTCGTCCGCCAACGTGATCGAACGCAGCCGGGTCGCGAGTCGCTCGAACACGATCGCCATCTCGAGCCGGCTGAGCGGTGCCCCGAGGCAGAAGTGGATGCCCTTGCCGAATGCGAGGTGGTGCTTCATGAGGCCCTCGCGGTCGGGGTCGAACGAGTCGGGCTCGCCGAACACCTCGGGGTCCCGGTTCGCACCGGCGTACATCACGACGAGCCGGGCGTCCTTGGGGATCGGGACGCCGTCGATCTCGGTGTCCTCGGTGACGATGCGGAACATCCCCTGCGTCGGTGTGGAGAGTCGCAGCACCTCTTCGACCACCGACGGCGCATAGCCGGCTGGGTCTGCCCGGAGCCGCTCCCACACCTCGGGGTGCTCGGCGAGGAGGCGAACGCCTTCGGTCAGCGACTTGGTGGTCGTCTCGTTGCCGGCGACGAGCAACTGCGACACGATCGACAGCATCTCGGCCATCGCCAGGCCCCGCTTGCCCTCCGCGTCGACCTCGTGGCCGGCGTCGGCGTCGCCCGGGTCGGCTTCGATCCGGGCTTGGACGAGATCACTCATCAGATCGCCGACCGGCTCGGCCCGGCGCCGCTCGAGCTGCTCGGCGAAGTAGTGCTGGAACTCGATCGTGCCGCGCAACGCCTCGAGGCGGCGCTCCTCGGGCGGGTTGGAGCCGATCGGCGCGATGAAGTCGTCGCTCCACCGCTTGAAGTCGTCCATCCGATCCGTCGGGACGTTGAGCACCTGGGCGATCGCCTCGATCGGAACCGGCACGTTGAGCGCGGTCACGACGTCGAAGGTCTCACCATCGGCTGGCAGTTCGTCGATCAACCGATCGACGATCGCGGTGACCGGCTCGCGCAACGTCGCCATGGTCTTCGGCGTGAAGTACGTGGCGACGGTCGAGCGAAACCGCGTGTGGTGCGGCGGATCGATGGTGAGCATCGTCGGCACCGCCGGCCAGCCCTCGTCCTGGATCTCCTTCATCTTCGCCGACAGCTCAGCGTCGGGCTTGACCCCGGCGGTGGTGAACGAGGACGAGAACGTGGCGGTGTCGCGCAGGATCGGCACGACGAGGTCGTGGCGCGTGACCATGTAGATGTCGGTGCCGGGCACGTGGAACACCGGCGTGGTTTCGCGCATCTTGGCGTAGTACGCGTGGGGGCACTGCTGGACGGTCGGGTCGAAGGGGTTGAAGCCCTCGAGCGACACGTCCTCGGTCCCGGATCCACTCACCGATCCACTGGCGATGTCGGTCATCTCGCCATCCTCCCAAGTCGCTCGCACCGCCGACGAGCCGGACCCGTCAGCTCAGCTTGAGGAAGAGGCGCTCCATCTCCTCGGACGCCATCTCGACGTCGTCGTCACTCGTGCAGTAGCGGAGCCCCGCTGCGACGAGCCGGAAGCTCACACGATCGAGCGCCCCCTTGCACGCGGCCAACTGGGTGACGACGTCGGCGCACTCGGCGCCCTCGTCGAGCAACCGCTGCACGCCTCGCACCTGCCCCTCGAGACGGCGAAGGCGTGTACGCACGTCGTCCTGCACGTCGTCCGGGAATCTCATCTCATGAACGTATACCCCCAGGGGTATCCTCCGGCCGGTGAGGCACCCGGAGCCGGCAGCCGCAGACGGAACCGAACGGTTCGTCGCATCGCTGTCCGACTCACTCGTCGAGCTGTCGATCCGACGGCCTCGGCGCGTCCTCGCCCTGGTCGGCCTCCTGACGGTTGCCTTCGCGGCGCTGTTCGTGCGCGTCGACATCGACACCGACCCGGAGAACATGCTGCCGGCCGACGCACCTGCACGGGTCGTCAACGCCGAGCTGCGCGAGACCTTCGGCGGTGCCGAGACGGTCGTCGTGGGCCTCTTCTCTCCCGACGGGGCGATCACCGGCGACGCGCTCACGTCGATCGCCGTGTTCCACGACGAGCTCGTGGCGGTCGACGGCGTGGACGAGCGACTGGTGGTGTCGGCCCGCACGGCAATGGGGTCCGAGTCGGCGGCACCGCTCGACCAGTCCGGTGCCAATGACCTGCTGGCCCGCGTCGAGGCCGACCCGCTCCTCGGCGGCAATGTCGTGTCCGCCGATCGCGATGCCCTCGCGGTGTTCGTGCCACTCGACGACAAGTCCGATGCCAAACCCGTGGCCGACGCCGTCGACGAGCTCCTCGACGGCGACCGTGTCCTCGGCTCCTGGGAACGTCAGGTCGCAGGCCTGCCGCTGGCGCAGGAGGCGTTCGGCGACCAGATGTTCGTCCAGATGGCGGTATTCGCACCGCTCGCCGGGCTCGCCATCTTCCTGCTCATGCTCGCCTTCTTCCGACGCCTGGCCTTCGTCGGACCGGCGATGGTCCTCGCCCTGCTGTCGGTGATCTGGACGATGGGCCTTCTGATCGGCACCGGCAACACGCTGCACATCATGAGTTCGATGATCCCGATCTTCCTGATGCCGATCGCGATCCTCGACGCGATCCACGTGATCAGCGAGTTCTTCGATCGGGCTCGGAACACCGCAGCCGATCGCGCGGGGCGAGCCGATGCGTTGCGGGCGGTGTACCGAGAACTCAACGGTCCGATCGCCTACACGACGGCCACGACCACCGTCGGCTTTGCCGCACTCGCCCTCACGCCGATCCCACCCGTGCGCGTGTTCGGCGTGTTCGTCGCGATCGGCGTCGTGCTCGCCTGGCTCGGAACGCTGACCGTCCTACCCGCACTCCTCAGCGTCACGCCGGCTCGCTCGTTCGCTGAGCGGACGACGTCGACCGACCGCGTGGATGCCCCCGCCGACACCCAGGGCGCAGTGCCCGAGGGTCGGTTCGCCCGCCTCGTCGGCGCGCTACCGACAGGTGCGGTCCGGCGTCGAACGCCGACGATCGTCGTGACGCTCGCCCTCGCAGCCGTCGCCGCACCGGCGGTCGCATCACTCGAGGTCAACGACAACCCGGTCAACTGGTTCCGCTCCGGGCACGAGGTACGGGTCGCGACCGAGCGGCTCAACGACGCGCTGCCGGGCACCTTCGCCGCGAACATCCTCCTCGACGAGACCCGGCCGGGCGCCCTGCTCGAACCAGCCACGATCGCCGGGGTCCAGACCCTGCAGCGAGAACTGGGCGTCGTCGACGTCTTCGGCGCGGTGGTCGCCAATCCGGATCGTCTCGACCTACCGCGGGTGGATGGGCATGTTGAGCTGGCTGGGTGAAGCCGCGGCCGTGCTGGCCAAGGAGTGGCGGTCGGAGTCGCGGACGCGGGTGGCGCTGTCGTCGGTGCTGCTTTTTGCGATGACCACGCTCTTCGTGGTGTCGATCGCCGTCGGCCCGAT
>JBCBDK010000062.1:0-6372 GCA_038529675.1 Actinomycetota bacterium | reverse complement strand
ATCGTCCCCGACCGCGTCGCCGTCGAGCAGATCCGGATAGGCGACCACCGCGCCGCGGTCGGGGACGATGCTGCGGTCCAGCTGACCGCGCTGTTGGGTGCGCAGCCGATCGCGAGCTCACTCGTGACCGAGGAGCTGGCCAGCGCGAACGTCCGCATCCAGCTCCGCAGTGGCGACAACTCAGCGATGCAGGAGGTGCTCGACGCCGCCGCCGGGCCGATCGCCGCGCTGCCCGACGGCGTCACCGCGCGGTGGGCCGGCGAGAGCCACCTCAACCTGGTCTGGCAGGACGAGATGGTGTCGGGGATGATCGCCGGCTTCGCGGTCACGCTCGGCATCGTGTTCGTGCTGCTGGTGTTGCTGTTCCGTTCGTTCCGATGGGCGGCGCTCGCGCTGGCGCCGGTGCTGTGGACGATCGTCGTGGTGTACGGCGGCATCGCCGTGCTCGGCCGCGACATCGACATGCCGGTCGCGGTGCTGTCGACGATGGTGCTCGGCATCGGCGTCGACTTCGCGATCCACTTCGTCGAACGGTTCCGACAGGCACGACACGACGGCTACGACACGCGTGGCGCGATCGCCCACTTCTCCGGTGAGCCGGCGCGGGCGCTCACTCGGAACGCTGCCGTGATCGCGATCGGGTTCACACCACTGCTGCTCTCGTCGCTCACGCCGTACGTCATCGTCGGCCTGCTCCTCGCGTCGATCATCGTCCTGAGTTGGCTGGCGACGATGCTGCTGCTCCCGGCGGTGACGTCGATCCGAGCGATCGCACCCCACACCTGACCGGCTCGCGGCGCGCCGACTGGGTTCGTGGGCGTCGGCGCGTCGTGCGTACGGTCCCTCGACATGGCAGATCGGTACGCAGGCAAGGTCGCACTCATCACTGGTGCGGCGAGTGGACTCGGTGAGGCGACGGCTCGGCTGCTCGTCGCCGAGGGCGGGAACGTCGTCGTCGCCGACTACGGCGAGGACCGCGGGCGCGCGGTGGCCGACTCACTCGGCGACGCTGCGGTGTTCGCGAAGTGCGACGTCACCGACGAAGACGAGGTGGCCGCCGCATGCGATCTCGCGATCGACCGATGGAATCGGCTCGACGGGGCGTTCGCCAACGCCGGCATCGTCGGCGCTGCGGGCCCGCTCGCGAAGACGCCGATGGAGGACTACGACGCCACGATGGCCGTGCTGGCCCGCGGTGTGTTCGTCACGACCAAGCACGCTGCACGGGTCATGACCGCCGCCGGAAACGGCGGGTCGATCGCCATGACGTCGTCCGTCGCCGGCGTGCAAGGCGGTCTCGGACCGCACGTGTACGCGATGGCGAAGGCATCGGTGATCGGACTCGCCCGGTCGGCTGCCGCCGAGCTGCAGGCGGAGCGGATCCGGGTCAATGCGATCGCGCCGGGGTCGATCCCGACCGGAATGACCGCCCACGTGATGACCGGCGACCCTGACAACGTCGACGCCATCGCCGATCGGCTCGACAAGGCGCCGCTGCTCGGACGGGGCTCGACGCCGAACGACATCGCCGAAGCGGTCGTGTTCTTCTTCTCCGACGCCGGGAGCTGGATCACCGGCCAGTGCCTCGTCGTCGACGGCGGTCAGACTGCGGCCCCGCCCATGGTGGCCACCTGGTCGGACTCCCGCATGGTCGTCGCGAGGTAGCCGATCCACCGCTACCCGACGCTTCTACGTCGCGCCGGGTACATCTCGTCCGTTCGTACACGTCGTGCCGGGTACATCCCGTCCGTGCGTCAGCCGAGGTGCGACTCGGCGAGTTCGACGCTCGTCAGGATCCGCTGGAACAGCCCGTCCATGTCGACGCCGTCGGTCGACTTCATGCCGAGCCGGTAGCGGGCATAGACCCCGTGGATGATGCAGGCGGTCTTGAACGAGTTGAACGCTCGGTAGTAGCCGAGTCGGGAGAGGTCGGCGCCGGTGCGGTCGTGGTACCAACCGACGAGCTGGTCCCGGCTGGCGAAGCCGGGCAGCGCCGTCGGCGAGGTGGTCGACGCGTCCGGTGAGTCGCCCGGCTCGATCCACGCGTTGAGGGCGTATGCGAAGTCGGCGAGCGGGTCGCCGAGCGTGGCAATCTCCCAGTCGAGCACCGCGCCGACGACGCCGTCGTCGTCGACCATCACGTTGTGGACGCCGTAGTCCCCGTGGACGACCCGTGCGGGGCCTTGCTCGGGGAGTTCGGCGAGCAGGCGTTCGTGGAGCGCATGGACCCGGGCGTCGTCGTACTCGGCGTGCTCGGCCGACATCGTCCACGAGCCGTACCAGGTCTTCAGTTGGCGAGCGACGTAGCCGTCGTGACGGCCGAGTTCGCCCAACCCGACCTCGACCGGATCGACCGAGTGGATCGACGCCAGGACCGACACGAACGACTCCCCCACCCGGGCGCGGGCCGCCTCGTCGAGACGGGGTCCGGTGTCGGCGGCGGTGTACAGCGCTTCGCCGCCGACCTTGCCCATCACGTAGAAGTGCCGGTCGCACACCGACCGATCGTCGCAGTACCCGATGGGCTCGGCGACCGGGATGCCGACGGGATGCAACGCGTCGATCACCCGGAACTCGCGGAACATGTCGTGCGCCTTGGGGAGCAGCTCGCCCTCGGGTGGCCGACGGATCACGAACTGCTCGCCCGCCGCATCGGTCAACTCGTAGGTGAGATTCGAGTGGCCGCCCTCGAGCCGCCGCCACACGCACGGCGGCACCACCCGGGTGTGCTCGGCCATCCACGCCTCGACGACCGGAATGTCGAACCCGGCCACGGTCTGCTCAGTCACCCGAGCATCCTGCCAGAAAGTTGGATTCCGTCCCCGAGCAAGAATCCAACACCACGACACCCGAGTTGGATTCCGTCCCCGAGCAAGAATCCAACACCACGACACCCGAGTTGGATTCCGTCCCCGAGCAAGAATCCAACACCACGACCGCCGAGTTGGATTCCGTCCCCGAGCAAGAATCCAACTAGCGGCGGGCGCGGTACCAGGCGATGAGGGCGTTGGTGCTGGCGTCGTGGGCGGCCGGGTCGGGCTCGCCGGTCAGCTCCGGCGTGATCACGTTGGCCAACTCCTTGCCGAGCTCGACCCCCCACTGGTCGTAGCTGTTCACGCCCCAGATCGACCCCTGCACGTGCACGACGTGCTCGTACAACGCGATGAGTTGGCCGAGCACCGACGGTGTGAGCTCATCGGCGAGGATCACCGTGTTCGGCCGATCTCCCTCGAAGTTCCGATGCGGCTCGTCCGGGTTGGACCGCCCGAACGCGAGCGCTTCAGACTGTGCGAACAGGTTCGCCATCAGCAGATCGTGATGTTCCTGGTGGGGATGATTCGGACGGCCGAACCCGATGAAGTCGCACGGGACGATCCGGGTGCCCTGGTGGAGCAGTTGATAGAACGCGTGCTGACCGTTCGTACCCGGCTCACCCCAGATGATCGGCCCGGTGTGGTGGGCGACGCGTTCACCGTCGAGTGTCACCGACTTCCCGTTCGACTCCATGTCGAGCTGCTGGAGGTACGCAGGGAAGCGCGCGAGATCGTTCGCGTACGGCAGCACCGCCTTCGTGTCGTACCCGAGTCCGTTCGCGTACCAGATGCCCAGCAGGGCGAGGATCACCGGCGCGTTCTCGCGCAGCGGCGCCGTTCGGAAGTGCTCGTCCATCGCGTGAAAGCCGGCGAGGAACTCGTCGAAGCGCTCCGGTCCGATCGCGATCATCAACGACAGTCCGATCGCCGAGTCGACGGAGTAGCGGCCGCCGACCCAGTCCCAGAACCCGAACATGTTGGTGGTGTCGATGCGGAACTCGGCGACGCGCTCGGCGTTGGTCGACACGGCGACGAAGTGCTCCGACACGGCGTCCTCGCCCAGCGCGTCGACCAGCCAGGCGCGCGCCGTGCGGGCGTTGGTGAGGGTCTCGATCGTGCCGAAGGTCTTCGAGGCGACGATGAACAGCGTCGCTGCCGGGTCCGCATCGCTGAGCACCGACTCGATGTCGGCGCCGCCGATGTTGGAGACGAACGAGCACCGGATGTTCTCGTGCCGGTTCGCCCGGAGCGCCTGGTACGCCATGGCCGGGCCGAGGTCGGACCCGCCGATGCCGATGTTCACGACGTGCGTGATCCGACCGTCTGCCCGAACCCGCGAGGCGAAGGCGGCCATCGAGTCGATCACCGACCGGACGTCACCGACGACGTCGCGACCGTCGATCGTGAAGCTCGACCCTGCCGGCATCCGCAATGCGACATGCCCCACGGCGCGGTCCTCGGTGACGTTGACGTGTTCGCCGGCGAACATCGCATCGCGTCGCGCTTCCACGCCGGCGCTCTGGGCCACGGAGATCAACGCCTCGAGCAACTCGTCGTCCACGAGGTGTTTCGACCAGTCGATGCGGAGGTCGCCGGCGACCGTGACGTACCGCTGAGCGCGGCCCGGATCCTGATCGAACAGGTCACGAAGGTGGGCGGGGGCCGACAGGTTTGCGAGATCGTCGAGCGCAGTCATCGTCGCGCGACGGTATCCGGGCAGCGACGATGCCGCTTCGGGGTCGAGGAACACGGTGGTGTCGGCCGGCTCCACGGCCGAGATCGGCAGCGTCGGGTCCGCGTCGACCAGCCACCGCCGCACCATCTCCGCCTTCGACGACCCGGTCGCGAGCACGATGCGGTGCCCCGCCCCGTTGACCACCGACGGCGTGATCGTGAGGCGGTCGAACCCGTTGAAGTCCCGGATCGTGAGCACCCGAGCGTCGCCCGCCATACCGTCCGCCACGCCGTGGTCCGGGTGTGGCGCCGGCGGCCACGAGGCCGTGTGCCCGTCGGCGCCGAGGCCGAGGTGTACCACGTCGAACCGCTCGGGAAGGTCGGTGGCGCTGCGGTGCGCGGCGTCGGCGAGGTCGCCTGATCGGAGCGCATCGTCGATCCGCAGCGGTACGAGCTCGACGCCGCGCCGGCCGAGGTGGTCGAGTTGATCTGCGTTTCGATCGCCGCTCCCCCGCTCGACGAGGCGTTCATCCACCTGCCAGATCCGGACCCGGCTCGGACGGAGTTCACCGAGACCGTCGAGCAGTGCCGGTGCGGTTGAACCGCCGCTGACAGCGACGAGTGCCGGTCGTTCCGGGCCGACGTCCTCGACGCATCGTCGGAGATGGTCGGCGGCGAGTCGAGCGGCGTCGTCGGACACGATCACGTCCATGCCGACACCGTACGACCGTCGAACACGACCCGTCCGACACCGACGCGCGCCGGAGATCGACTCGCGCCGGCGGATAATCGCCGCACCGCGCCAGCTCGTCTGCCAGGATGACCGGCCGCGGGCGGCATCAGGCTGCCCCACGACCGAACGGTGGACCACCTCATGAAGAAGATGCTTACGATCGCGGCAGCAGGCACACTCGTGTTGGCGGCCTGTGGCAGCGACAGCGGCGGTGGCGGCAGCAGCAGCAGCGATGCGAAGGACAAGCTGTTCGACGAGATCATGTCGGTGATGTCGGAGGACGAGGTCGAGGGCATCGAGATCGACGAGGACTGCATGCGCGATCTCGTCAACGACATTCCCGACGACGAGGCCGAGCTGCTCGCCGACAACATCGACGAGCCGGACCTGCCCGACGGCGTGAGCGAAGAGACCGAGGACAAGATCGTCAACGGCATGTTCGACTGCGTCGACTTCGACGTCTCCGCCCTGACCGACGAGTGATCACCGTCCGTGCCACGCCCTGACCCTGCGGAGCGTGGCCCCGTCGGCAGCGCCGACCAGGCCGGTGTGACGAACCTCGACGAGCGCCGTGGCGTGCTCGTCGGCACCGGCGCATATCTCCTCTGGGGGTTCCTGACCGTCTACTGGAAGCAGCTCGCTGCGTTCGATGCGGTCGAGCTGGTCGGCTGGCGGATGACGACCGCATCGGTCGTGATGGTCGTGATCATCCTGTTGCGCGGGCACGGTGCGCTATTGCGTCGTGCCGTCAGCTCGCCCGCCGTCGCAGTCAACCTCGTCGTCGCCGCACTCCTGCTCGCAACGAACTGGGGCAGCTATGTCTGGGCGGTCGTCAACGACCGCGTGATCGAGACCGCCCTCGGCTACTTCATCGCGCCGCTGGCAACGGTGGCGATCGGCGTGCTGGTCCTGGGTGAGACGCCGACGCGTTCCCAGCGCGTCGCGTTCGCGCTCGCGTTCGTCGCCGTCGTGATCCTGACCGTCTCGTACGGACGGCCGCCGTGGATCGCACTCGTCCTCGCCGGCACCTGGAGTTGCTACGGCCTCGCGAAACGTCGTGTCGCGCTCGATCCCGTCGACAGCCTCGCCGGCGAGACGTTCGTCCTCGCCGCGCCTGCGGTCGCACTGCTGCTCGTGATCGGTGGTGGCGAC
>JBCBDK010000061.1:0-11350 GCA_038529675.1 Actinomycetota bacterium | reverse complement strand
CGTTTCCGTCGAGCCGGATGATCCACTTCTTCCCGCCGTCGAACGACAAGATGCGCGCCAAGGTCCCGACGATCGCACCGACGGTCGACATCCTGCTCGCCAACCTCGAGGACGGTGTTCCCGCCGATCAGAAGGAGGCCGCCCGAGCTGGCCTCGTCGACGTGGCCCGGAGCGGCGCCGTCGGCACTGCGCACGGCACCACGCAGTTCTGGACGCGGGTGAACAGCCTCGATTCGCCGTGGTGCCTCGACGACATCACCGCCGCCGTACTCGAATGCGGCGACGCGCTCGATGTGATCATGGTCCCCAAGGTCGAGGGCCCGGAGGACATCCACTACGTGGATCGGCTGCTCGCCCAGCTCGAGGCGAAAGTCGACCGCACCCGCCCCCTGCTCGTCCACGCGATCCTCGAAACCGCTCGCGGTGTCGCCAACGTCGAGGCGATCTGCGGCGCGTCACCGAGGATGCAGGGGCTGTCCCTCGGCCCCGCCGACCTCGCAGCCAACCGGCGGATGAAGACGACCCGAGTCGGCGGCGGTCACCCGGGCTATCTCGTCCGCGATGACCCGCCCGCCGGCACCGATGGTGAGGCCGACATCCACGCCGCTCGGTCCACCCATCAGCAGGATCTGTGGCACTACACGATCGCTCGGATGGTCGACGCGTGCGTGACGAACGGGATCTTGCCGTTCTACGGACCGTTCGGGGACATCAAGGACACCGTCGCCTGCGAGGACCAGTTCCGGAATGCGTACCTGCTCGGCTGCGTCGGCGCCTGGTCGCTCCACCCGGCGCAGATCGACGTGGCCAAGACGGTTTTCAGCCCGGATCCCGCCGAGGTGGCTCACGCCCGGCGCGTGATCGAGGCGATGGGCGACGGCACCGGCGCGATCATGCTCGACGGCAAGATGGAGGACGATGCGTCGGTCAAGCAGTGCCACGTCGTCGTGGCCCTGGCGAAGCAACTCGCCGCCCGCGATCCCGAGCTCGCGACCTCCTACGGCTTCTGATCCGACCCCGCCTGTCACGCCTGGGGTCCGACTCAGCACATGACCTCGACCGAAAGGCTTCCGATGAACGACATCCGTCCCCGCCGCTCCGTGCTCTACATGCCCGCCGCCAACGAGCGGGCGTTGGAGAAGGCCAAGAGCATCCCCGCCGACGCGATCATCTTCGACCTGGAGGACGCCGTCGCACCCGACGCGAAGCCCGAGGCACGCGCGAAGGCCGCCGACGCTGTCGCTTCGGGCGAGTACGGCGACCGGGAGCTGACGATCCGATGCAACGGGCTCGACACGCGGTGGGGTCGTGACGACGTTGCATCGGCCGCGGCGGCCGGCCCGTCGGCGGTCGTGTTGCCGAAGGTCGACTCGGTCGAGGCGGTCGACGCAGTGTCTGCGCTGCTCGACGAGTCCGGTGCGTCGGCCGACACGATGATCTGGCCGATGATCGAGACGCCGACGGCCATCTTCGACGTCCGGTCGATCGCGGCCCACCCTCGCGTCGCCGTACTCGTGATGGGGACGAACGATCTCGCCAAGGAGTTGCGATCGCCCGTCGTGCCCGGTCGCCACCCGCTCGTGCCGCACCTCGCGACCGCACTGCTCGCGGCGCGCGAAGCGGGCGTCGCGATCCTCGACGGCGTGTACAACGACGTGAAGCATCCCGACGGGTTTGCCGCCGAGTGTCGGCAGGGGATGGAGATGGGCTTCGACGGCAAGACGCTCATCCACCCGAGCCAGGTCGACCCGGCGAACGAGGTGTGGAGCCCTGCCGCCGACGAGGTCGATCACGCACGACGGGTGATCGCAGCGTTCGACGAGGCCGTGGCCGCCGGCAAGGGCGTCGTCACCGTCGACGGCCGGATGGTCGAGAACCTCCACGTCGACAACGCACGCCGCACGATCGCCGTCGCCGACGCGATCGCCGCACGCGAGTGAGACCGCCCGACCTGAGGTGTCGTTTGGATGACGTCACGAACTGACCTGTTTGCGCAGGTCAGCGACCGATTGTGGAGGCTGACCGTCATCAAATCGTCATGAATGCCAACCTCGGTCGTGTCGCGGGATCACCCCGCCGACACCGAGCGAAAGGCAACGACCATGACGGACGTGAGGATCGATTCGACCCCTGAGGAGACCATCGAGGAGCACGGCGATCGCCGGCCCGACCAGCCCGGCCAGCCGGTTGACGCCTCCTCCGAACGTGGCGGTTCGACGCGGCGTGGCCTGGAGCGGCGACGCATGCTCGGACTCGCCGGCGCCGGTGCCGCCGCCGGAACTGCGGCGCTGCTCGCGACCGCCGGGTCCACGGCCTCCGCCGCCGACGGCGACAACGCGGTGATCGGCCAGAACAACGAGGGCGAGTCGGCCACCGAGTTCACCAACACCACCACCCCGGCGGACCCGGGCGGTGATGCGAACGCGCTGAAGGGAACCATCGGCGAGGCCGAGAACGGATCCGACGCGATCGTCGGCTCGACCGCCGGCGACGGTCATGCGGTGGCCGGCGTCGCGACCAAACCGGAGAGCACCACAGCGGCGACCTGGGGGAGCCATGCGGGCGCTGGTGCCGGGGTGAGCGGCGAGTCGATCAACGGCTACGGCGGCGAGTTCCTCGGTGGCCGAGCACCGGCCCGGCTGGCACCGACCGACGGCGTCGCCGACGGCCCACCCGTCGAGGACGACTCGACCGATGACAGCAACCCGCGCAAGGTCGGCGAGCTGTACGTCGACGGCAGCGGCAACCTCTGGTTCAACACGGCGGAGGGTCTCAACTTCACCCGGCTGAACAACCAGACCGTGCTGTTCGACGACCCCCAGCGCGCCTACGACTCGCGGCCCGCCGAGTTGCCGGCGTCGGGAGAAAAGGGGCCGCTGACCGAGGGCCCCGCCCGACTCGTCGACCTGAGCGCCGAGACCGACCTCCCACCCGACGTGGGTGGTGTCCTCGTGAACCTCACGGTGACCAACACGGTCGGTGAGGGAGCGCTGCAGCTGTTCAACGGCGACACCGCCGACGAGGATGCGCCGTTGGCGTCGTCGATCAACTGGATCGCCGACAACGTGTCGATCGCGAACGCCATCACCGTTCGGCCGAACGCAGCTGGCGAAGTCAACGTCAAATGCGTCGGCACGACCGACGTCGTGATCGACGTGCTCGGCTACGTCATCTGAGCCGACGACGAGGGCCGTCGGGCCGCACCGGCGTCAGAGGGTCAAGGCGTCGAGGATCTGATCGAACGCGACGTCGGCGTACGCGATCATCTCGTCGTCGGTGCGGTCCTGGATCGGATGCGGCGTGAACACGCGCTGCACCGCCGAGAACCCGATCGATGCCGCCTGCGACTCGGCCGCGACGACGAACTCGTCGGAGGCGACGAAGATGCCCGGGATGCCACGCTGCTCGAGATCGCTGATGTCGTGCACACTGCACGACGTGCAGCTGCCTCAATCGGCGAGCGCCTCGATCACCACCTGGCACTCGGTGGCGATCTCGTGGCGGAGGTCGACCGGCGCCGGCTTGGCGAACGTCGGCTTGCGATAGCGCTTGACGCTCGCGCCGACTGAGGTCAGTCGCTCCTCGATCCGGTCGAGGAACACATCGCCACGCGGCTTGGAGATGTCGAGCAGGCCGACGGTGAGGCCGCCGAGCGTCGCCGGCCGAGCGAGTCGCTCGCGCTCGACGACGGTCTGCTCGCCGGTCGGGTCGAGGATGGTGCTGGTCATCTGATGCTCCTGGAGTGGCGGGCTCGGACGAGTCGTCGCCGTCGGCTCAGTATCGCACGGCGAGGGTGGTGGGTTTGGATCCGGTGTCGCCGTTGACCCAGCCGGCGACGATCTGGCTGAACAGCCCTGCACCGCCGCCGGCGTAGGCGAGCATGAGGCCGCCGGGCCGGAACTTGGGCAGCGACTCCGCCTCGCCGAAGTGCTCGGGCACGCCCTCTGCGATACCGCCCGCACCCCGCACGAGTTCGGCGCCCGGCCGGTTCAGATGCTCGGAGATTCCGGTGATGATCTGCTCGCGCGTCCATCCTGCGTCGGCGAACACGCGAGCGTGTTCCGGCCCCATGACGACGATGGCGTCGAACATCACGACCAACTTCGGATGGTGGATCCCCTGGAGCCGCGCTGCGAGCGATCGGCAGAGCGAGTCGGGCGTTCGCGACAGCTGGTCGACGAATCCCTGCGCGCCCTCGCCGGCGAACAGCGTGATCGCGTCGACGCCGTCGTCGATGCCGTGTTCGGTGGCGAGCCGGCCGACGGGGGACGTGTCGTCCGCCTCGGCGAAGCAGAAGGTGATCTTGCCGGGTTGACCGTGTGTCGCCCGATCGACCTCGCCCGGACGCCCCCCGCCGACGTTGCGCACCACGAGTTGGAGCGCGCGGCCGATCGTGAGGTTCGCCCGGTTGCCCTGCCCGAGCGCGTTGCCGGCCGAGTTCATACCGATCGCACGGGTGCCGGGACCGGAGCACACGAGCACGGGGCTGACCGGCATCGTGGTGGCGAGGAGCCCGTGCATGTTGAAGTCATCGGTGCAGGCACCCTCGACCGCGGTGATGACCCACGGGAGGTACTCGGGTCGGCACCCGGCCATGACCGCGGCGATCGCCACCTTCTCGACCGTCACGTCGATCAGGTCCGGCGGCACGGTCGCCACCACCTCGCCCGCATCGCGGGTCGTGCCCTCCAGCATGGCGAGCACCCGCTCCTCGGTGGGCGGCACGACGGGGAGCCCGTCGGTCCAGCCGCGAGTGAACATCATCTCCATGACGTCCTCGGCGGCGGCCACGTCCACGCGCCGCGAGCGCAGTGTGCTCGAACCGAACCGGACGCGGAGCTCGTCGACGAGGTCGGGATCGACCGAGAGTGAGCCGCAGCCCGGTCGCATCGCAGGCAGGTCGGGGCCGAGGTCGGACGCACCGGTGAACGCCTCCCACGTGTCGCGCGACCATCCGACCGTGCGAGCCACTTCGACGCCGTCGACCACCTCGATCAGGGTCGGCACGGTCTCGACGTCGTGGTGCCAGCTCACAGCGAGCGACGTGTCGTCGATCGCGGTCGGTCGATCGGGGAAGCCGGGGTCGTCCTGGGTGTAGACGGTCAACGGTCCACATGCATCCAGCTGCTCGAGCACCGGCACGATGGTCCGACATGTCTCGCAGTCCCGCTTGACGACGCAGACGAGCCCGTCGGGAAGTGGTGGTCGGTCCGTTGCGGGTCGGTGACCGGACGGCGCAGCGGTCGAGGTGGCCGTCGGTGCGCGTCGCTCGGTCATGGGCCGACCGTACCCGTCGGGCAGCACTGCGACCATGGTCACAGGGTGCGGTCTGGCGCGATCACGATCGCACGACCTACTGTTCGGCCCATCGGGGGTAGCGAGCAAGCACCATCGCGTGCGGAGTCACCGGCGCTCGACGTGTCGGGCGCGGAGGCGTCATCGCGTCCCTGCGACCCACGTTCCATGTTCGGCGTCACCTTCCACGGCGTTCGCGGCTCCACGCCGTGCCACGGTCGCGAGATCGTCGGCTACGGCGGCAACACCTCCTGTGTGTCGGTCAACGTGCCGGGTGCCGCACCGATCCTGTTCGACATGGGTACCGGGCTGCGATACTTCGGCGCGAATCACACCGGTGACGCGGCCTTCGCCGGGACCTTCCTGCTCAGCCACCTGCACTGGGACCACATCCAGGGCTTGCCGTTCTTCGGTCCGATCCTGCAGCGCGGTGCCGAGATCGACGTGTACGCGCCCGAGCAGGTCGATGGCCGCACGGTGCAGGACATCTTCGCGGACACGATCAGGCCGCCGCTGTTCCCCGTCGACCTCGCCCACCTGCCGGGCGACATGCGTTTTCACGAGGTGTACAACACCGACTTCGAGCTGGCGCACCCGTCGGGTGATCCGACCGATGCCATCCGGGTCACCGCTCGATCGATCCCACACGTGGGCCCCACGCTCGGATACCGGCTCGAATGGCGAGGTCGCTCCGTCGTGTACATGAGCGATCACCAGATGCCGTGCGATGGATCGTTCTCGGTCACGGACGGCGCGCTGGAACTGTGTCGCGACGCGGATCTCGTGATCCACGACGCGCAGTACACGCCGGACGAGTTCGAGGGCCGCTGCGACTGGGGTCATTGCACGATCGACTACGCCGTGTGGTTCGCCGGGGAGGCCGGCGCCAAACGGCTCGCGTTGTTCCACCACGACCCGTCCCACGACGACGCGCAACTCGACGCGCTCGTCGAGGCCGCGGCCGAGTCGGGCCGCTCGCGAGGCGTCGAGGTCTTCGGCTCTCGCGAGGGCATGTCCGTCGCGATCTGAGCGCCGGTCGATCGGATCGTCGTCGCCAGCCGTCCCGCGACGGCATGATGGATCGGTGGACACCGTCGCCGTCGTCGCCGCGATCCTGCTGGGGATCGCCTTCGTCGTCGCCGGCGGCTCGAAGCTCGCAGCAGCCGATGCCTGGCCGAGTCAGGCGAGAGGGCTCGGCGCGCCCGCCTGGTCGATTCCGGTCGTGCCGTGGTTCGAGCTCGTGGTCGGTGCGCTGCTCGTCGTCCAGGTTGCGCGGCGTCCGGCGGCGATCGTCGCGCTCGTCACGTTAGTGGTGTTCACCGGTTTGATCCTCCAGCGGCTTCGCGAAGGTGTGCGTCCGCCATGTGCGTGTTTCGGTGCGTGGTCGGCGAAGCCGCTCGGCGCAGGGCACGTGGCCCGAAACGCTGCACTCGTAGCCGTGGCGGCACTGGCGCTGATCTGACGCTCCGCTCCGGCCCGTACGGTTCCGCTCCGGTCTGCGCAGGTCTGCCCTGATCGGCTCAGGTCGTGGCGAGCAGGAACGTCAGTGTTCGGGCCTCGTCTCGCCACGCGTCGTACCGGCCGGTCGGGCCACCGTGCCCGGCACCGAGCTCGCAGCGGAAGACGATCGGGCGGTCGCCGGTGCCGACCTCGCGCAGGCGAGCAACCCACTTGGCCGGCTCGTGGACACTGACACGGGGGTCGTGGAGGCCGGCGGTGACATAGATCGCCGGGTAGTCGCTCGCTGTCGTGTTGTCGTACGGCGAGTACGCCAGCATCACCGATGCGTAGGGCTCGCTCCGCGGGTCACCCCACTCCTCCCACTCGGTGACCGTGAGCGGGAGCGTCGGGTCGCTCATCGTGGAGACGATGTCGACGAACGGGACCTCGGCCACGACCGCGGCGTACAGCTCGGGCCGCTGCGTGACGCAGGCACCGACGAGCAGGCCGCCCGCCGAGCCGCCACGGATCGCAAGCCGTTGCGGTGCGACCGACCCGTTCCCGACGAGCGCATCGGACGCGGCGATCATGTCGTCGAACGTGTGCTGCTTGTTGAGCAGCTTGCCGTCGTCGTACCAGCGCCGACCGAGCTCTCCGCCGCCCCGAGGGTGGGCGAGCGCCCACACGACGCCCCGGTCGAGGAGTGAGAGTCGCGCGACCGAGAACCACGGCGGCATCGACGCCTCGTACGAGCCGTACCCGTAGAGACACCCCGCCGCGGTGGCGTCGATCGGTGTGTCGACGTGCCGGACCACGTCGACCGGCACGGACGTGCCGTCTGCCGATGTCGCCCAGATGCGCTCGGACACGTAGGCGTCGAGGTCGACGTTCGGGGTCGGGACCCGGCGAACGAGCGTGCGGACACCGGTGCCGACGACCTCGTCCCAGACCGTGGGCGGTTCGACGAGCGACTGGGTGCCGAAACGAATCGTGTCGGTCGACCACTCGGGATTCGCACCGAGGTTGATGTCGTGGGGCGAGTCGCCGCCGTCGACGACTCGCTCGGTGCCGTCGAGGAACACGATCCGCAACCGCGGCTGCGCGTCGGCCCACTCGGACACGACGAGGAAGTCGGCGAAGGGGTCGGCGCCGACGATGCGGCGGCCGGGGGAGTGCGGCACGAACTCGAGCCAGTCGGTGGCGAGGTCGGCGAGTTCGGTGGGTCTGCCGGTCGGGTGCGTCGCCAGGATCCGGAAGTCCGGGGCGTCGTCGTTGGTGACCATCACGAACCGATCGCCCCAGTCGTCGATGTGATACTCGACGTCGTCTCGACGTTCGGCCACCACGACTGGTGTCGTATCGGGTTCGTCGGTCGGAATCACGCGCGTCTCCGTCGACGTCTTCGAGTCGCTCTGGATGACGATCCATCGGTCCGAGCGGGTCTCGCCGATCCAGACGAAGAACCGTTCGTCGGGTTCGGTGTGGACGAGCACGTCGTCCGCCACGTCGGTACCGAGTCGGTGGCGCCACACCTGGAACGGCCGCTCCTGTTCGTCGGCGCGGACGTAGAACACCCGGGTGCCGTCGGCGGACCACGCCGTGCCGGCGTGCGCGACGTCCGCGATCTCGTCGTCGAGGTCGACGTAGGTGCCGTCGCCACGCGCCCGCCGGATGCGCAACGTGTAGTGCTCGTCGCCGGTCGTGTCGACCGACCACGCGAACGTCGAGTGGTCATGCGACGCGTCGAACGCACCGAGGTCGAAGTAGCCGCCGGGCTCGATGAACCGGGCGGCTTCGACGTTCTCGTCGAGGATCAGTTCGGCGGTCGCGTCGTTGCGGGATCGGCCACGGTGGTGGCGACCGTAGCTCTGGCCCTCCTCGGTGGCGCCGACGTACCACCAGCCGCCGTTGAACACCGGCGAGGAGGTGTCGGTTTCTTGGACGCGCGAGCGGATCTCGTCGTAGATCGCCTCGACCGTGTCGGCGTGAGGTGCGAACCAGGTGTCGGTGTGATCGTTCTCGGCCTCGAGATACGCAAGGAGGTCCGGATCCTCGACGTCGCGCATCCAGGCGTAGTGATCCTCGACGTCGCCGGTCGGTCGCGACCAGGTGTGCGGTCGACGCGGTGCGGTCGGTGG
The DNA here is from genome assembly GCA_038529675.1 of Actinomycetota bacterium. Taxonomy (GTDB): domain Bacteria; phylum Actinomycetota; class Acidimicrobiia; order Acidimicrobiales; family Ilumatobacteraceae; genus Ilumatobacter_A. Next base: position 2,477 of record JBCBDK010000061.1, on the reverse strand, counting down.
CACGGGCGATTCGTGCGAGTCGGCGGCGGTGGTCGGATGTGACGGATTGTTCTCGAACACGATCGGGCCACGCTACGGACGCGGCGCTACCGTGCCACCCCGCATGCGAGTGTGGATCGATCAGGACCTGTGCACCGGTGACGGCATCTGCATCGACCACTGCCCCGACGTGTTCGTCCAACTCGAGGACGGCATCGCGTATGTGGCCGAGGCCGGCCAGGCGCTCAACGATCCTGGCGGCTCCGGAAGCCTCGCTCGCGTCCCCGTTCGGCGCGTCGACGACGTGATCCACGCCGCCGAGCTGTGCCCCGGCGAGTGCATCTTCATCGAGATCGACGATCCGGTCGACGCCCTCGTCGACGCCGACGAACTCGCCGCCTGACGTACGCCCGACGCCCGGTCACGACGCCGATCGGAAACTCGCCCGCTCGGGGCAGGACTCGTCGCCCGAATTAGTAACATGGCGGTAGTGCAAAATCGTCGGCGATCACGCCGGTGACCGTCTCGTTCCCGGAGGCACCCCCATGACCACGTTCGATCTCGATCTCAGCAAGTACGACCTCGGATGGTCGGACGAGGGCGTCGAGTACGCGTTCCAACCCGAGAAGGGCCTGAACCCCGGCGTCGTCGACCAGATCTCGTGGTGGAAGGGCGAGCCGCGTTGGATGACGAAGATCCGTCAGCGCTCGCTCCGACTGTTCGACAAGAAGCCGATGGCGCCGTGGTTCGCGGACAACATGCCCGACATCGACTTCCAGGACATCTACTACTACCTGCGCCCCAAGGGCGAGCAGGTCGACGAGTGGGATCAGCTCCCCGAGGAGATGATGAAGACCTACGAGAAGCTGGGCATTCCCGAGGCCGAACGCCAGTACCTCGCCGGCGTTACGGCCCAGTACGAGTCCGAGGTCGTGTACCACAAGAATCGCGAGGACCTGGAGGCCCAGGGGATCCTGTTCTGTGACATGGACACCGCCCTGCGCGAGTACCCCCACCTGGTGAAGGAGTACTTCGGCACGGTCATCCCGCCGGGCGACAACAAGTTCTCTGCGCTCAACACTGCGGTCTGGTCGGGTGGCTCGTTCATCTACGTGCCGCCCGGCGTCGAGGTCGAGATGCCGCTGCAGGCGTACTTCCGGATCAACTCGGAGAATGCCGGCCAGTTCGAGCGCACGCTGATCATCGCCGACGAGGGCTCGAAGGTGCACTACATCGAAGGGTGCTCTGCGCCGGTGTACTCGAGCGACTCGCTGCACTCGGCGGTCGTCGAGATCGTGGTGAAGCCACACGCTCGGGTCACCTACACGACGATCCAGAACTGGTCGCCGAACGTCTACAACCTGGTCACCAAGCGAGCGCGGGTCGAGGCGCACGGCCACATGGAGTGGATCGACGGCAACATCGGCTCCAAGCTGACGATGAAGTACCCCGCCGTCTACCTCGTCGGCGAGGGTGCGACCGGCGAGGTCCTGTCGGTCGCATATGCCGGTGAGGGACAGCACCAGGACGCCGGCGCCAAGATGGTCCACGCGGCACCGAACACCCGCTCGAAGATCGTCTCCAAGTCGATCTCGAAAGACGGTGGCGTCACCACGTACCGCGGGCTCGTCCGTGTCGACGAGGGCGCCGAGGGTTGCAAGAGCCATGTCGAGTGCGACGCGTTGATCCTCGACGAGGATTCGGTCTCCAAGACCCTCCCGTACATGGAGGTGGGTGAGAAGGACGCCGAGATCGGTCACGAGGCGACCGTGTCGAAGATCGCCGACGAGCAGCTCTTCTATCTCATGTCCCGCGGGCTCTCCGAGGAGCAGGCGATGGGCATGATCGTCTCCGGATTCATCGAGCCCATCACCAAGACCCTGCCGATGGAGTACGCCGTCGAGTGGTCCCGGTTGATCGAGTTGCAGATGGAGGGGTCGGTCGGCTGACCGTTTGCTCGTGGACCGGCGGTCGTCACCGATCGTCGGTCCGAGCGCTCAGCACGGTCGGGCCCGGCGGCCCGACCTACCGCTTCGCTTTCTCGGCCCGGCGCTCGCTGGCGACCGCCTCTCGGCTCCTCTCAGCCTCTCTCTGGGACGGTGAGGTGAGAGTTGTGCGCGGGTTTTCTCTGCTGGCGTTCTCGTGCTTCGGTGGCTGAATAGGATTTCCTCATGCCGATGCGGACGGAGTGCAAGAACTTCGAGTCTCGGACGTATCCGAACGGCGACACGGTTCGGAAGTGCAACATCGACCTGGCCCCCGATGCTCCGTGGCGGTGCCCTGAGAACTGTCCCGGGTACGAACGTCGCCTCGCCGACGTGGCGTGGACGCACGGGAGCCTGGCGGTCGGCAAGACCCCCGACGAGCCGGCGTCGGTGGCCGACGGCACGGCGTCGAAGGTCCTCGACGAGGCCGAGGACATCGTGAACTCCATCGGTCGCGACATCATCGCCGAGTGGCAGGAGCGGGACGCCAAGGCCGACAAGAAGGGCCTGTTC
>JBCBDK010000060.1:0-11529 GCA_038529675.1 Actinomycetota bacterium | reverse complement strand
CACCAAGCCCGATGGCGATCGACGCAGCGGTGTGGAGCGTGATCAACGGGTGGCCCAGCGCCATCGACGCGGTCCCCTCGACCGGGTCACGGTCGCCGGCCGGATCGCTCACGACGAGCCGCATCGGCATGTTGCCGAGACCACGGATCGCTTCCTCGGCGAGGTCGAGCGCGTCACCCACGACGAGCGCCGACGCCACGCCGTCGTCGGCGATCAGGCACGGTCCGGGTGGGCCGATGATCGCGCCGAACCGGGAGTCGACCACCTCGATGCAGGGCACGATGTCCACCCGGTCGGCCAGCGCCATCGGGTCGACGGGCAGCGTGTCGAGATCGACCGTCGGCCTGACGCCGACCTCGACCTCGATCGCCGGGCTGCCGGCGAACCAGTCGGCGATCTCGAACCGGTGGCCGCCCCCGACGATCCGCTCGGTGTGGACCACCCCGAGGAACGGCGCCTCGACACCGAGCAGGCGCTGCGCCACGTCGCTGGTTGCGCCCACCTTCCAGCCGCCGGTCGTGATACCCGCGAGTTCGCGCATCCGCTGCTGCACCGCATACGCCTCGTCGGCCGTCGTGGGTGCGTCTGCACCGAGCACGACGTGTCCGTCGAGCGGCTGGCGTGTCACCCAGGCGTCGGCGAGTCGATGGGCGGCGCGTTCGATGGCGTCGGCGTCGAGCATCGGGTGAGTCTGCCATCGGCCGCGGCGGGCGTGGCCGGCTGCGCGCACTCCTCGGCCGCGATGCTGCAAGCACTCTGCGAGGATCGAGTGGTGGGAGCCGGCGACCCGAACCGTCAACCGGTCGTGAACGTCGTACTGGAGGCGCTCCGAGTCGAGCATGCCGATGAGATGCTGTCGGTGCTCGCCGATCCTGCCCTCTACGAGTTCACCGGCGGTGAACCGCCGAATCGCGCCGCCCTCGCCGCTCGGTACGAAGCCCAGGTTCGAGGATCTGGACGTCCGGGAGAACGTTGGTGCAACTGGATCATCCGTCGTGTCGACACCGGCGAGGCGGCAGGCTTCGTGCAGGCGACGGTCATCGACGGCGTGGCGGACCTCGCGTGGCTGGCGGGGCTCCACCATCAGCGGCGAGGAATCGCGGTGCAGGCCGTCAAGGCGATGATCGACGAGCTCGCCTCGTCGGGTGTCACCCAGTTCACCGCTCACGTCCGCCCAGGCCATCACCGCTCTCAGCGGGTGGCGTCGGCGGCCGGGCTGCGGCCGACCGGCGAGCTGGACGACGACGGCGAAGAAGTCTGGACCAACGTCGCACGCTGAGACGTGCGTCCCGCTGAGCCGGTTTCGAGAGCGATGTGACTCCGACCCCGAGTGTTCTCGGGAACGGGGGGCTCCGACCCCGAGTGTTCTCCGGAGAACGGAGGGACTCCGACCCCGAGTGTTCTCGGGAACGGGGGGACTCCGACCCCGAGTGTCTCAGCCTTGGCGGAGGCGGAGGGCGGCGGCGTGGGCGGGGAAACCCTCGTGCTCGGCGAGCGCGATGACCGACGGCGCCATCCGGGCGGCCGCACGGGCATCGGCGCGGGCGACCGCAGTCCGCTTCAGGAACGTGTCGGCCGTGATCCCCGACGACACGTGGGCGAACCCGCTCGTCGGCAAGGACGCCGGGCAGCCGATCAGGAAGTTGCCGGCACTGAACGGCGTGTGCTGACCGATCAGGATCTCACCGGCGTTGTCCAGCCGGTCGAGCACGCCCGGTTCTGCGTCGTCGCTCACCACGACTTGGAGGTGCTCGGCGGCGAACTCGTTCGCCACGTCGACCGCCACCTCGAGATCGTCGACCACCACGCATCCGCCGTTCGGCCCGAGCGACGCCCGGATCGCCGTCGCCCGGACCTCGGGCAGCACGTCGATCTGGCGCTCGATCTCTTCATCGACCGCATCGGCCAGCGTCGTCGACGGCGTGAGCAGCACGACCGACGAATCCGTGCCGTGCTCGGCTTCGATCAGCAGATCGGCAGCGAGGAGCTCGGGGTCGGCCGAGTCGTCGGCGATGACCAGCGACTCGGTCGGGCCGAGCAGCATCATCGTGCTCACACCGTGCCGTTGCATCTCGACCTGGGCGATCGTCACCGCCGGCGACCCCGGCCCGACCACCTTGCGGACCCGCGGGATCGATGGCGTCCCGAACCCGAGCGCGGCGACGCCGGCCGGTCCGTTCACCCGGAAGACGTCGCGCAGACCGAGCTTGCGGCAGACGACGAGCACGGCGGGGTCGACCTCGCCGGCACCACCGGGCACTGGCGGCACGACCAGCTCGAGCGTCGGCACCCCGGCCACCACCGCCGGCACCGCGAGTTGATACGCCACCGACGGGTAGCTCGCTTTGCCCGACGGCGTGAAGAGCCCGGCGGAGGTGATCGGGGTGATCTTCTCGCCGACCGTCAGGCCCGGTTCGGACTCGAACGACCAGTCGGCGGCGCGCTCCATCTGCTGTTCGTTGAAGTCGCGCAGGTGCTTGATCGCATCGTCGATCGACCGGTCGACAGCGTCGGACACGGCGGCCTGCTCGAATTCGTCGTCGGACACACGAAGGCCTTCGGGCTCGACGTCGATGCCGTCGAATCGACCGAGCGCGTCGCACACGGCGGCGTCGCCACGCTCGCGGACGTCGTCGATCAGCTCGCCGATCGATCGACGAAGACCCGGGTCGAAGATGTCGTCGAGCCCACGATGCATCAGCGCCCGCCGATCGTCGGTCGTCATGTCGGCCCACTCCTGGCGACGCATCACGCTCACTCCACCACGCTACCGAACCCCGAATCTCGCCAGGTCGGGCCGGAGTCGTTGCGTTCTCCCGAGAACGTTTGGGGTCGGAGTCGTTGCGTTCTCCCGAGCACGTTCGGGGTCTGAGTCGTTGCGTTCTCCCGAGAACGTTTGGGGTCTGACCCCGTCTGTTCTCCGACCGGGGGGTGGGGCGTGACGCGTAGTGTTCGCGCATGGCTGCCTCGGAACCACCGTCCAACGAGCCCGTCACCGTCCCCGACGGTCCGTTCGAGTGGCATCGGGTCCTCGGCCCCGACGACCTGCCCGAGGGACGGGTCACCACCGTGACCGTCGGACGCCGATCGCTCGCCGTCACCCACTTCACCGACCCCGATACCGGCAGTGACGCCTTCGGTGCGATCGACAACCACTGCCCGCACCAGGGCGGTCCGCTCGGCGAAGGGTCGATCGAGCACGGCTGGCTTCGCTGCCCGTGGCACGGCTACGACTACTCACCCTGCAACGGCCGCTCGCCCGGCGCCCACGACGACGAGGTCGACGCCTTCGCCGTCGACGTGCGCGACGACGGCGTGTACGTCGCCGTCCCACCCGACGACGCGCGCCAGCGCACGGTCAGCGACGTGCTCGTCGAGACGATGGTCGAGTGGGGGGTCGACACGGTGTTCGGCATGGTCGGCCACTCCAACCTCGGCTTCGCCGACGCGATGCGTGAGGTCGAAGCGCGCGGCGACCTCCGCTACATCGGCATCCGCCACGAGGGCGCGGCGTCGTTCGCCGCCACCGCCTACGGCAAGCTGACCAACGACCTCGCCGCGTGCTTCGCCATCGCCGGGCCGGGCTCGACCAACCTGCTCACCGGGCTCTACGACGCCAAGGTCGACCGCGCACCCGTGCTCGCCATCTCCGGGCAGGTGCCGTCGAAGGTGAAGGGCCGCGGCGCGTTCCAGGACGTCGATCTCGAAGGTGCATTCGCCGACGTCGCCGGCTACTCCGAGACCGTCCACGCCGGCTCCGACCACGCCGAACTGGTGAACATGGCGTGCAAGCACGCGGTCGTCGGGCGCGACGTCGCCCACCTCGTCCTGCCCGACGAGATCCAGACGCAGCCGAGTGACGCCTCGGCCGGTGGCCCGCTCGGACGCGTGGCGAGCCGCCAGGTCGCGCCGCCCGCCGACGTACTGGACGCAGCGGTCGAGCGGCTGCGCGCGACCGAGCGCCCGATGTTCGTGGTCGGTCAGGGCGCCCGCAACGACATGGCCGAGATCATGGCGCTCGCCGAGCGGATCGGTGCGCCGGTCGCCACCACGTTCAAGGCGAAAGGCGCCGTCTCCGATCACCATCCGCTCGGTTGCGGTGTGCTCGGACGCAGCGGCACGCCGATCGCCTCGTGGTTCATGAACGAGTGCGACCTGCTCGTCGTGTTCGGCGCCTCGTTCTCGAACCACACCGGCATCGCCACCTACAAGCCGCTGATCCAGGTGGACGTCGACCCGATGGCCCTCGGCCGATTCCACTCGGTCGACATCCCGATGCTCGGCCACGCTGCCGTCACCGCACGGCTGCTCGCCGAGCACGTCGGCAGCGATCACCACTGCCACGACCATCGCCCCGAGGTCGCCGAACGGTGGCAGATCTGGCGCGACGAAAAGGCCAGCCGCCGAACCGACGACGACCTCGCCGAAGCCGACGGGCTCAGCGCAGCGACGCTGTTCGCGACGATGTCCGAGCTCGTTGACGACGACGCCGTGATCGCCGTCGACGTCGGCAACAACACCTACAGCTTCGGCCGCTACTTCGAGGTGGCGAATCAGTCGGTCCTGATGTCGGGGTACCTCGGTTCGATCGGGTTCGCGTTCCCCGCGGCGATGGGCGCGTGGGCAGCCGTCGCCGATCCGACGAGGCGTGCGAACCCGCGTCAGATCGTGAGCATCTCGGGCGATGGCGGTTTCGGCCAGTACGCGATGGAGCTCACGACCGCCGTGAAGTACGGCATGGACATCACCCACGTGGTGATGAACAACGGCGAGCTCGGCAAGATCTCCAAGGAGCAGCGTGCCGCCGAGTTCGACGTCTGGCAGACCAGCCTGCACAACCCCTCCTTCGGCGAGTTCGCGCTGCTGTGCGGTGCGTTCGGCGCGACCGCACGCACCGCCGATCAACTCGAGTCGGCGCTCACCGCCGCGCTCGCGCACCCCGGCCCCGCGCTCGTCGAGGTGATGACCGACGCACTCCTCGTCTGACCGTCCGGGCGTTCTCATACGCGCAGCTTCCGGCGTCTCACACCCGGGCAGCTTCCGGCGTCTCACACACGGTCAGCGAGGAGCGGGGTCGACGAACGGACGCGCGTCGCAAGGTGGCGCGTCGACGGTGCACTACGTTGCGGGATGTGCGTGTTCGTCGATGTGGGGGCCGGTCGCGGCGCTCGATCCTCGGAGCGGCGTTGGCGGGTGCGGTGCTCGGCCTCGCCGGAACGGTCGGGGCGATCGACCGCACCTGGACCACCGACGCCGATTTCGCCGCCGGGTCGCTCACCGACGTCGTCGTCGCCGGCGACGCCATCTCGCTCGCACTCGACGGCGTCGGAACGCCGGACCCGTCGATCCCGTGGTGGGACACCGACTGGGGCCAGCGGCGCTGCATCGAGATCACCAACCCGGGCACGACTGCCCTCAGCGAGTACCAGGTCGCGTTCACGATCGACACCGCCACCCCGATCGCCGGCGGTCGGATGGTGGCCACCGGCGAGGACATCCGGCTGATCGCATCCGATGCGGCGACCGAACTCGACCACTGGGTTGAGGGGCCGATCGACGACGCGGCGACTCGCGTCTGGGTGCAGGTCGACACGCTCCCGGTGGGTGCGAGCACGATCTGCCTCTACCACGACAACCCCGCCGCCTCCTCCACCTCGGATCCGCTCGCACCCTTCACACACACGACACCGGCGGCCAGGTACGTCGCCGTTTCGGAGACCCACGCCGGTCAGCCGATCGCCGTCGTGAGCTACGTCGACGGCAACGTCGTGTCCGACGGCACGACGTCGGTCACCCTCGACGAGGGCGACACGCACACGTTCCCCGGCGGTGCCATCCACACCCCCGCCACGGTCGTCACCGCCAACGGCCCGATCGCCGTCCAGGGCACGGGCAACAACGGCGACACCTACGTGCCGGTCGCCTTCGCCGGCACCACGTTCGTCATCCCGACGCAGCGCAACACGAACCGCGTCTCGGTGTACGCGCCGTTCGCCGACGCCACCGTCTCGGTGGCGCACAGCGGGTCGACGACGTCGTTGAGCGTCCCGGCAGGCACCTCGGTGTCGTCCGCGGTGGATCTGACGGGCAGTGGCGCGGGCGTGCTCACCTCCGACCAGCCCGTCCTCGTCACCCACCAGGCGTCGGGAGCCTTCGACGCCGCGGTGTTGGTCCCGGCGACGACCGAACCCCTGTACGGCATCCGTTCGACGCAGCACATCACCGGTTTCGTCGCCGCCGGTTCGGCCACCGTCACCGAGTCCGACGGATCAGCGACCTCGATCGCCGCCGGTGCATCGTCCACGTCGAACCGAACCGGCGGTGGGAGTCGAGGAAGCGGCAACGCCACCCTCACCACCGTCACGTCCGGCGGTCCGATCGGCGCATTCCAGCAGGCTGATGCCGACGGTGTCGAGTCGACCAGCCACTGGCCGGCGAGCGAGTTGAACGTGCAGTACCGGATGCCGGTGCTGATGGACTATGCCGCCATCGCCTGCACCGTGCAGGCCGCCGGCTCGCTCGACGTCGACGGGAACGTCACCGACTGCACGGGTGCGGGTGGCGCCGGCTTCCCCGGCAAGGCACTGACCGGTGCGTTGGCCGCCGGCGATCTGGTCAGCTCGACCACCGGTTCCACCTTCCACCTGTACGCAGAGGACGACGCGCACGACGACGAGAACAACGTGCTCGGCCCCAAGCAGGCCCGCCAGCGCGCTGCGCAACCGCCCACCGCAGTCGTCGGCTCGGAAGAGAGCCGCTACGTCGCATCGGGTGACTGGACGTCGGACGCGCACGACGCAGGGTGCGCAGCCGACTTCGGCCAGCTGAGCTGGAGTCCGGCGAGCCAACCGGCCGGTGCCGACGTCCGATTCCAGGTGGGATCGGCCGAGGCCGCTGCCGGGCCGTTCACGTTCCTCGGACCGGACGGCACCGGAGCGACGTTCTTCACCGTGGCGGCGGGGACCGACCTCGCGCCGGTCCACGACGGAGACCGATTCGTCCAGGTCCGTGGCGAACTGACGTCGACCAGCGGGGTGGTGACCCCGGTCGTCGACGACGTCAGCGTGGAGGCCACCGGGCGCGTGACGATCAGCGCTGCCGTGTTCGGCGACGTCGACGCCGACGGCGTCGACGGCGGGGCCGACACCGACCTCGGCGGCGTCGACGTGACCCTCTGGCGCGACGACGGCGATGCGTCGTTCGATCCGGCGCTCGACACCGCCGTCGAGACCACCTCGACCGCCTCCGACGGCACGGCGCAGTTCGCGCCCGGGCCGCCCGGCACGTACTTCGTCGAGGCCGACCCCGACACCATCCCCGTCGGACACCGCACGACCCCGTCGACGCCGAACCCGGCCGGGCCGTTCGTGCTCGCCGAGTGCGGCGACGCCATCGGCTCGATCGGCTTCGTCCCCGAGCAGGCGGTCGAGGTGACCGTCTTCTCCGACGTCGACGCCGACGGCGTGTCGGCAGGCGACCCGCTGCTCGACGGTGTGTCCGTCGAACTGTGGCGTGACGACGGCGATGGAGTGTTCGACGATGGTCTCGACGTGCGCGCCGCAACAGCGGCGACCGTCGGCGGTGTCGCCGGTTTCGACGTCACGCCCGGCACGTACTTCGCATGGGTACGCCCCGACGACGCGCCGAGCGGTCACCTGTCCGACGCGACCACGGCCAACCCGACCGCAGCGATCGTGGCGGTTCCGAGTCCGGCGTCGGCGGTGGTGACCGCAGAGATCGGCTTCCAACCGGTTGCGACACTGGTCGGTGCGGCGTTCGTCGACGCCGATGGCGACGGTGGGTTCGGCCCGGGTGAGCGACCGCTGGTACGGCTGTCGATCGGCGTGTACGAGGACGATGGCGACGGAGCGTTCGACCCGGCGACCGACACGCTGGTGATGACCGTGTTCACCGGACCGGACGGCGCGTACACGGCGGCCGGCCTCGACCCAGGGTCGCACTGGCTCGTCCCGGCCGACCCGGCGCCCGAGGCAGCTCCGATCGAACCGGTGCTCGTCGAGACTCCGTCGGGGCGGACAGCACGCGACCTTCCCTTCGCCCCGGTGACCTCGATCACGGGCGTGGCCGTGTTCGACGAGGACGGGGTGGTCGACGCGACCTCAACCCCGGTCACCGGGCTGGCGATCGCGCTCATCGAGGACGACGGCGATGGTCGATACGACCCCGACCTCGATCGACGCGTCGCCGTGGTCACCACCGGCGCAGACGGTTCGTTCTCGTTCGATCAGCTCTCGCCGGGCGAGTACTTCGTCGACCCGCTGGGCCGGACGCTGCTCGAGTCACTCGGCGTGCGGCTGGTGGGCACCGCGCCGTTCGGGCCGTTCGCTGCCGGCACGGCCGACGTCGTCATCGCCTTCGACCGTTCGACGGTCACGCTGCCGGCGACAGGTGGTGGAGCGGGCTCGCATCGCACGGTCCTCGCGAGCTCGGTGTTCGTCCTCGTCGGTCTCGCCCTCGTCGGCTCGACCCGGCGTCGACGTGATGGCGACCGCCTCGTCGGTTGAGCTCACGACCCCGACGTTTCCGGCGTGCTCGGCGTTCTCGACGTCTGCGGTGACCCGGTGACCCGGCGACTCGGATGGCCCCACCTGGGGCGTCGTCGGGGCCGGTAGGGTCACGACACGTTCCACTCATCGATTCGGGAGCGTGTATGCCCGTCACCGTCGTCGTCGGCGCCCAATGGGGTGACGAGGGCAAAGCCAAGGTCATCGACCTGCTGTCCAAGGAGCACACCTACGTGGTCCGCTACCAGGGCGGCCACAACGCCGGGCACACCGTCGTCGTCGACGGCGAACGCTACGCACTCCAGCTGGTGCCCTCGGGGGTGCTGTACGAGCATGTGATACCGGTCATCGGAAATGGCGTCGTGGTCGACCTCCCGACGCTGTTCACGGAGATCGACACCCTCGAGTCGCGTGCGGTGTCCTGCAGCGAGCTGAAGGTCTCCAGCCGGGCGCACCTGATCTTCCCGTGGCATCAGGCGCACGATGCGATCGCCGAGGCGATGCGCGGCGACGACAAGATCGGCACCACGCTCAAGGGCATCGGCCCGGCATACGCGGACAAGGCTCGCCGCGTCGGCATCCGCGTCGGCGACATCCTCGACCCCGACCGGTTCGCAGCACTCGTCCGCGAACGCGGCGTGGCCGAGAACAAGCTGATCGAGGAGGCGGGCGGCGATCCGCTCGACGTCGACGACATCGTCGCCCGGTTCTCGGCCTACGGCGAACGGCTGCGTCCGTACGTGTCCGACACGATCACGCTGCTCCACGATGCGCTCGCGCGAGACGCCCACGTCCTCATCGAGGGCGCGCAGGCAACGTTCCTCGACCTGGACCACGGCACGTACCCGTACGTCACGTCGTCCAACCCGACCGCCGGATTCGCCGCCGTCGGCACGGGTCTCGGCCCACGTGACCTCGATCGGATCGTCGGGATCACGAAGGCCTACACCACGCGTGTCGGTGCCGGACCGTTCGTGACCGAGCTGTTCGACGACGACGGCACCACGCTCGGCGACGTCGGCCAGGAGTTCGGCACGGTCACGGGGCGTCGCCGCCGCACCGGCTGGCTCGACTGCGTGATGCTCCGCCACGCGGTGCGGCTCAACTCGCTCACCGAATTGGCGCTGACCAAGCTCGACATCCTCGACGGCTTCGACGAGGTGAAGATCTGCACCGGCTACGCACTCGACGGCGAACGCGTCGACCACTACCCCGACCGCTACGACGTGCTGGAACGGATCGAGCCGGTCTACGAGACACTCGCCGGGTGGAAGACGCCGATCAACGAGACGCGCGAACACGATGATCTTCCCGAGCAGGCGAAGCGGTTCATCGAGGTGGTCGAACGCGAGGTCGGCATCCCGGTGAAGGTCGTCGGCGTCGGCGCGGAGCGCGACGACTATCTCGTCTGGGGGTCCTGACCGATGATCCCTCGCTACTCCAACCCGGAGATGGACGCGGTCTGGTCGGACCCGGTTCGCTTCGGACGCTGGCTCGAGGTCGAGCTGCTCGCCACCGAGGGCCACGCCGAGCTCGGCATCGTGCCCGCCGCCCATGCCGCCGCGTGTCGGGCGAACGCGCCGGTCACCGACGACGCGTTCGTCGAGCGCGTGCTGGAGCGTGAGGCGATCACCGACCACGACGTCGCCGCGTTCGTCGACGTGGTCCAGGACGCCGTGGGATCGCCGGCTGGATCATGGATCCACTACGGACTCACGTCGTCCGACGTCGTCGACACCGCACTGTGCTGGGCGATGCGCGACGCCGCCGACCTGCTGACCGAGGCCTCGACCGAGCTGCTCGGCACGCTGCTCGCGATGGCGCGCGAGCATCGCGACACGGTGATGATCGGTCGGACGCACGGCATCCACGCCGAGCCGACGACGTTCGGTGCGAAGGTGGCGCTGTGGGCGCTCCAGGTCGATCGCGATCGAGCCCGGCTGCGCGCTGCACGTGATGCAGTCGCCGTGATGAAGCTGTCGGGCGCGGTGGGCACGTACTCCAACATCCCGCCCGAGGTCGAAGCGTTCGTCGGTGAACGGCTCGGTCTCGCTCCGGTCGCTGCGACCCAGGTCGTCGCCCGCGATCGTCACGCCGAGTTCCTGTACGCCTGCTCGTCGATCGGTGCGACGTGCGAGCTGATGGCGGTCGAACTCCGCCATCTCCAACGCACCGAGGTACGTGAAGTGCAGGAGGGCTTCAAGCCGGGGCAGAAGGGGTCGTCGGCGATGCCGCACAAGCGGAACCCGATCTCTGCCGAGACGATCTCGGGGCTCGCGCGGGTCCTTCGTTCCAACCTGCTCGCTGGCTTGCAGGACGTTGCACTGTGGCACGAACGCGACATCTCGCACAGCTCGGTCGAGCGCGTGATCCTTCCCGATTCGAGCCAGCTCGCGTTCTACGTCATGCGTCGCCTCCGGCGCCTGCTCGAGGGTCTGGTCGTGATGCCCGAACGCATGCAGGCCAATCTCGATGCCAGCTTCGGTCTGGTCTTCAGCCAGCCGGTGTTGTTGTCGCTGGTGCAATCCGGCAAGACCCGTGACGATGCATACCGCATCGTTCAGCGCAACGCGATGCGCGCATGGGATGAAGGAACGGACTTCCGTTCGCTCTTGGAAGCCGACGGCGAGGTCGACGACTCGGTGTTGGATGACGCGTTCGATCTCCGACGCTCACTGCGCAACCTCGACCGCGTTTTCGAGCAACTCGACGCGATCGAGCCCTGACCCCGCCGACGCCGAGAACGCTCGGGGTCGGAGTCGTCGCGTTCTCGGGAACGAACGGGGTCTGACCCCGAACGTTCTCGGGTCAGTCGCCGCGGCCGATGCCGGCGCGCTTGAGCACTGCGGGTGTCACACCCACGTCGCGCCAGCTCGCGTAGGAGATCTTCTTGCTCTGGCTGTAGCTCTTCGCGACCTCGACAAAGCGATCTTCGAGTGCCTCGATGTCGATCGTCTGCGACATTGCCTCGAGTTCGGCCTCGAGATCGCGTCGCTCCTGGACC
>JBCBDK010000059.1:5942-11554 GCA_038529675.1 Actinomycetota bacterium | reverse complement strand
GCCGAGTCGAACTGCGGCGGTGCGACCGGCAGGTCGTCGTGCAGTGCCGTGATCGCGCTCATGTCATGAGCGTACCAACAAGTGGCAGCGTGGTACAGATGTGACGTGGCCGCCCGACAACCGACCCGGGGTTCTCGAGAGCGAGCCCGACGGGAGTGCGATCGGGTCGGGTTGCGACCAACAACGACGCGTCCGCGGACGCGTCGATGACAGCAAACTGCGACCCGGCGAAGCCGACTCAGTCGGGGACGCGGCCCAGCGGCTCGACAGCTCCTGGCTGGATCTCGCTGGCGAGATCCAGCCTATTCAGGGGGTGTCACCGTCGATCGAGTGCCGGCCACGACGCGTCCGCGGGCGCGTGCCGCCCGCCGGGTCAACTCGCCCGTCGTGGCGCTGCATGTCGGCGGCGGTGGCAGGGTGCGCATCGCAGCTCCAGTTCCTCCACCACCGTGTGGCCGGTGACGGTGAAGTCGGGGACGTGGTCGAACTCGAGCAGCTCGCTCGCTCCGCAATCGACACACGCTCGATCCCGCTCCTTGACCACCCGCTTCTGTCGTGTCGTCGGGTGGCGCCGCTTGGCTGACGCGTTGATCGGTCGCCCGTCGGCGTCGTGGATCAACGCCCGCAGGAAGGCGTCGGGTGCCACTCGCTCCACCGTCGAGCCGGGGATGGGCGTCCCGTCGTCGAACGTGCAGCCGTCTGCCCGCACGTGTAGCACCACCTCGGTCGTCACGTCTGCGCCGCCGGCTGCGAGCAGGGCGGCGACGCCATCGGCGTGCTGCTGGGCGAGCGTCGGCCAGTCGTCGAGCGTGAGTACGGCTGGCTGGTTCCGCATCACGAACGTGTGCAGCGCTGCGTGCAGTGTGCCGGCGACCAGCGGCGGGAGTCGCATGGTGAACGTGGTCATGCCGTCGGGCTCGTTCCGCCAGGTGACCGAACGCTGATCATGCTGGTGGCGCTCGAGCTCGGCATCGCCACTCGTCCGGTTCATCCACGCTGCCATCGCCCGGCCGAGTTGGCCCGCGGGGACGGTGGCGGCGATGGCGAGCAGCTCCTGCTCGTTGTCGGGCGTGGCGAGCCTGGTGAGCACCCGTACCTTGCTGTACGAGACCTCGTCGTCCTCGAACGCCGCTGCGATCCCGGGGAGGACACGCAGCTTCTTGCCGACCCGGATCCACTCTCGGGCGGTGCACAGCTCGATGTCGGCGGCACGGGCGATCCAGTGCGCGGCGCTTGCCAAACCGGTGGCTCCCCACTCACCTGAGTCGGCGAAGTCGGCGGCCAGCCCGACGACCTTTCGTTGGCAGGTCGACCACGAGTAGATCGCCGCCGTGAGGTCGGCGAACAGCGGGAGTTGCGTGGCGAACAGCGAGGTGGACGCGGTCATGGCGGGCCCTCCGACGGGTGGCTCTGTCGGGACCGCCAGGTGTACGAGGGCTGGTCGAGCTCGCTCGACCAGCGTAAATGGAGGGTGTCACAGGCGGGCCGTGGACCCGACCGGACGCGACCGCGGGCGTGTTCGTTGCCGCCAGGCAGGCCGCGCTGCGGCCTGAACTCGCGCCATGGGCAATTGCGGGATGCGATTCGGTCGCTTCCGATCCGCGAGTTCTTCCGCCCACGAGGGGGCGGAGGTGCAGATGAGAGCCGATCGCCGAGCTACAGCGGGACCGTCGCTGATCTATCGTCACGACATGACACGACCGGTCGTTGGCCTGCTCGCCGTTGCGTTGCTCGGCGCAGCGTGCACCGGCGACGAGTCGTCCGACCCGGCGACCACGGTGTCGACGACGTCGACGGTCGAGGAATCGCCGGAGACGACGATGGATCAGTCGAACGTGGAGTCGACCACGACGACCGACGTGACCACCACGACGGACGCCACCACGACGAGCACGACATCGACGACGTCCACCACGGTCTCCGAGCCCGTCGACACCGACGGCGACTCGATTCCGATCACGCAGGAAGCCTTCGATGAAGCCTTCGCTGCGTACGAAGATGCCTGGAGATTGAGGCTTGCCGGCCAGGTGGAACCGGAGTCCGAACAGATCCGGAACCAGATTCGTGAGCGGTACGTCGACCCGTTCCTCACGTCACTGATCGAAGGGTTCGATCAACAACTCGAATCCGGCCTTCGGGCGGAGCCTCGCGACGACGCCGAGGATGTGGCCACTCTGATCCGACCCATCGCGGCGGTGTCTGACGACGGGGAAGGAACGGCGCTGATCGGTGTGTGTGTCGTCGAGACCGCTCGCGTGGTCGACATCAATACTGGCGAAGTCGTCTTCGAGACCATCGTGGCGAACAACAACGACGTTGACATGGTCCAGCAAGACGGCGTCTGGCGGGTTCGCGACGAGATCACCAGAACGGAAGCGGAGGGGTTCGAATGCGAACCGGTCACGTAGGTCCGCTTCTCGTCATCGCTGCTTCCCTTGTCGGTCTGCCGGTCGGGGTGGTCGATGCTCAGACCACCAGCCCGATCGATCAGGTGGAGGTGAACCCGACCGGCTTCGTCGCAAGTGTCTACGACCCCGGGGCTCAGGGGTTTGGGAATGGGTCGGGTGGTCCGATCGATTGTCGGTGGCGGGTGGTCGATGTGATCGGTGATGCCGGACGGCTGGACAACGTCTTGACCGGGTTGGAGCAACTCGACGGCGTCACGGTCGAGGGGACGCGTGCCTATCGCGACATCGGCGGGGAGCGTCATCTGCTGTATTCCAAGGCCGGTTCGGATTGTGTCTACGGGCTGGTGTGGGTGTCGACGGCGTTGGATCCGACCGATGCGCTGCCGGCGTTGCGTGACTCGATCGAGCGGGTGCTGCCGTTGCCGTCGCCGAACATGTCGCCGGCGCCCGATGTGGGTTCGTACGTGAACCTCGGGTTGTGGGTGGCGGTGGAGGATCCGGGTGTCACCACGGATCGGGCGACGTTGGGTCCGGTGTGGGCCGAGGGATCGGGCACGTTGGTGTCGATCGAGGTCGATCCGGGTGATGGTTCGGAGCCGTTCGTGTGTGACGGGGTGGGTGTGCCGATCGTGGATGTCAACATCAAGGAAGAGGGCCCATGCGGCCACACCTACCTGCAGTCGTCGCCGAACGATGATCCGTACCGGTTGTCGATCACGTCGGTGTACGAGGTGACGTACCGGCTGTCGAATGGTGTGACCGGGTCGCTCGGCGAGGTGCGTCGGTCGGAGTCGTGGGACTACGACGTCGACGAGTTGCAGACTCTCGGCACCGGCTGACCGCGCGCCCGCCGAGCCTGCGACCGCTCGCGCTGAAGCGACGGCCAGCCGATGGGCGAGACCGCCGAAACCCGCGCCTCGTCGCCAAGCGCGTTGTGCGAGCCTCGCCTCCGTGAAGCACGAGTCGGCCGACGTCACCATCCGTCCCGAGTCGCCCGCTGACCACGCCCAGATCCGGCGCGTGGTCGCCGAGGCGTTCGGGTCGGAGGTCGAAGCCGACCTCGTCGATCGGATCCGATCGTCGCCCGAGTTCGTCCCCGAGATGGCGTTGGTCGCCGTGACCGGCGGCGAGGTCGTCGGCCACGTGATCGTGAGTGGCGCCACCATCCGGAGCGACAGCGGATCCCGCCGGATCAGCATGCTCTCGCCCTTGGCGGTCCGCCCCGATCGTCAGCGGGCGGGCATCGGCGCCCGACTCGTCACCTCGGTACTCGCCGTCGCCGACGAACGCAACGAGCCGTTGGTCGTCCTCGAAGGGAGCCCGGACTACTACGGCCGGTTCGGCTTCGAACACTCCGTCCACCACGGCATCGAGATCGCGCTGCCCGATTGGGCGCCACCCGAAGCCGCCCAGGTGAAGCGACTGCGAACGTTCGACCCGGCCGACCCGACCCTGCGCGGCACGGTCGTGTATCCGCCGGCCTTCGACGCGCTCGAGTGAAGCTGTCGGTGACCCGGCGAGCTGCGGTGCCCCCAGACGCGACGAAACCCCTGCATTGCAGGGGTTTCGTGGTGGGCGAGGGGGGACTTGAACCCCCACGAGGTTTCCCTCACTGGCACCTGAAGCCAGCGCGTCTGCCAATTCCGCCACTCGCCCGAGTAGCTGTTGAAAGCGGACACGCACGCTAGCGCCCGCGCGGCTCGAATCCCATCGCGTTCGGGCGAGTCGGCGGGAGCCAGGCGGTGCCCGGGGACGCAGACCGTTGTGTTCCCGGCACAACTACGATCGTGCGCTCAAGATGGGATTGCAATCATTGGAACGGCGCTTGGAGCGTATGGTCGATGGCGTGTTCCGTCGTTCCCGCGGGTCGATCCGCCCCATCGAGCTCGGTCGCCGGCTCGTGCGTGAGATGGACGACAACCGGACCGTCGACGTCAAGGGCAGGCGCATGGTGCCCAACGACTTCACGATCCTGCTCAGCCCCGCCGACCACGCCTCGTTCGAGGAGATCGACGATGCGCTCACGACCGAGCTGACCGAGGCCGCCCGCGAGTACGCCCGCGAGGAGTCGTACCACTTCATCGGTCCGGTCAAGGTCCGCCTCTCCGTCGACAACGAGCTCCGCAACGGTCGCTTCGGCATCGTCTCGCAGCTGAAGCAGGCGGTCAGCGGCATCGGTGCCGGCTCACTCGTCCTCCCGTCCGGCCAGCGGGTGGCACTCGGCGAGCACGTCACCACGATCGGCCGGCTGCCCACGTGCACCGTCGCCGTGGACGACACGAACGTCAGCCGCGAGCACGCCAAGATCGAGCCCGGCGCCAACGCCTACCTCGTGTCCGACCTCGGTTCGACCAACGGGACGCTGGTGAACGGCACGCGGATCGGCGTCGGCCACCGGTTGAGCGACGGCGACATCGTCAGCTTCGGATCGACGCACGTCCGTTTCGAGGCGTCGTGACGGCGCGGCGTCTGGAGCGGCGCCGACGCCCCGGGCGAACGGAGCGTGGCGGTGAGTGAGCAGGCACTCAACATCCTCAAGCTCGCGCTGCTGGGGCTGATCTACCTGTTCTTCGCCCGCGTCCTGTGGGCGGTGTGGAGCGAGGTCCGCACCCCGCGCCCCCGCCAGCTCACATCGCAGCCGGCGCGCCGGCCCGCAGCCGCCGAGCCGGCGGCCGCGGCGGCCCAGGCCTCGACCGTTGCGCAGGTGCGGCCCGAACCGTCGAGCGCGGCGCAACGTCGGAAGCCGTCGAAGGGTCGGAAGGGTCGTGCCGGCCGTCTGGTCGTCCTCGAGCCGCGCCACCGGCGCGGGCTGGCTGTCGCACTCGACGGCAGCGAGATCACCCTCGGCCGCGATCCGAACTGCACCATCTCGATCACCGACGACGGCTACGTGTCCCAACTCCACCTCCGCATCTACGACTACGACGGCCAGCCGATGGTCGAGGATCTCGGTTCGACCAACGGCACGTTCCACAACGGGAACAAGCTGATCGGCAGCCGTGTGCTGTCGGTCGGCGACCGTGTCCAGGTCGGCACGACGGTGATCGAGGCACAGTGAGGGCGAACATGACGACACCGGCGGCGCGCGACCTGGCACGAGGCGGCCATGGCTGAGCTGCAGTGGGGCGCCGGCACGCACCCCGGCCGGATCCGGACCGGCAACGAGGACAACCTCTTCGTCGGCGACGGCCTGTTCGTCGTCGC
>JBCBDK010000059.1:0-5932 GCA_038529675.1 Actinomycetota bacterium | reverse complement strand
GGTCACGAGGCTGGGGAGGTCGCGAGCCGGATCGCCGTCGACCGGATCCGGTCCTCGCTCAGCGACGACACCTCCAGCGTCGCCGACGCAGCAGCGAACGCCCGCGCCGGCGAGAGCGGCCCGGACGAACCGGTCACCTCGCGAGCGGCCAACGACGTGATCGAGGCGGTCCGATCGGCGAACGGCGACATCTTCCGCGCGGCGATCACCAACCCGAGCCACGCGGGGATGGGGACGACCGTCACCGCCATCGCGGTGATCGAAGACCCACTCGCCGGCCGCGGCGAACCGAACATCGATGACAACGACCCCGTCGACCGCGGCCCCGACGGCGAGCCGCGCACCACGCCTGTCACGCCGCGTCAGCAGCCCGAAGCGCTCGTGCTCGCCAACGTCGGCGACTCGCGTACGTACCTGTTCCGACACGGACGACTTCGTCGCGTCACCGTCGATCACAACTACGTCCAGGAGCTGGTTGCGAGCGGCCACATCACCGACGACGAGGCCCGGTTCCACCCTCGCCGCAACATCATCACGCGGGCGCTCGGGATCGAACCCGACGTGACCGTCGACTGGTGGACGCTGCCGCTGGTCAAGGGCGACCGCTATCTGCTGTGCAGCGACGGCCTCGTCGACGAGGTGACCGACGCCGAGATCACCGCCGCGTTGTCCGCCAACGCCGACCCGCAGCAGGCGGTGGAGGTGCTCATCGATCAGGCCAACGAGGCCGGCGGGCGCGACAACATCACGATCGTCGTCGTCGACGTCCTCCATGGCGAACAGCCGCCCGAACCGACCCAGGAACTCGACGTCGTCCCGAGTTGGGCTGACGACCGGACCGAGCCCACGCCGCGCGATCTGCTCGGCGACGTCGACGGCTACGTCGCCCCCGACGACGGTGACCTCGCCGTCGTGCCGATCGGGTCGTTGAGCCGGAAGGAACGTCGTGCGATCGCTCGCCGGGAGAAGGCCGCCGCCCGCGAGCGACGCCGCGCGGCGAAGCGCAGAGGTGCGCCCGCCCCGACGGACGTGGCCGACGCGACCGACTCGATCGCGGACGCGCCGGTCGGTGGCGACGAGTCGATCGACCACGCTGCCGATGAGGCCGCTGACGCCGGCGACGGGCCCGAGCCGGTCGATGCCGGTGACGACACCGACGCCGCGGCGAGCGGCGCAGTCACCGATGTTGCGATGACCGACGGGGCAGGTTCCGCCGACGACGTCGGCGAGCCGGGCTCGACCGGATCGGGTCGGCGAACCCGTGGTCGTCGGTGGCTCGCCGTCGCTGCGATCGTGGTCGTCGCATCGATCGCCGGTGGCATCGCCGCAGGTGCCTGGGCGCGTCGCGGCTACTACGTCGACTTCGACGACGGACCCGACGGCGGCGAGGTCACCGTGTACCAAGGGCGACGGGGCGGGGTGTTGTGGATCGAGCCGACCGTCGCCGCGCGGGGGCCGCTCGACCGCGACCAACTCGTCGACGGGGCCGTCGATGCCGTGCTCGAGCAGCCGCGCTTCGAGTCGCTCGACGACGCCGTCGACTTCGTGCGCGGCCTCGACCAACGCACCGCCGACGAGAACGACGACGCCGACCCGACCGACGACGCCGACCCGGCCGACGACCCCGACCCGACCGGCGACGCCGACCCGGCTGACGACACCGACACCGAACCCACCCAGCCCGACCCGGACGCTGCCGTCGACGAAGCGGACGGCACCTGACCGGCGGGGTGGAGCGACGACCGCGATGACCGCCACCGTCACCCCCGAGCCGACACGCGCCGAGGTCCGGCGGCATCGGCGCGCGCTGATGGCGCTGTCGCGCCGGCGTCGCAACACCGAACTGACACTGGTCGTGATGGCGGTGGTGATCACCGGCGCCGCCTACACGATCGCATCGCTCGGGACGAACGCCGAGATCCCGCCGGGGATCATCGTCTTCGTCGGCATCCTCCTCGGCCTGCTCGTGTGCGCACACGTCGTCGTGCGGCTCGTCGCCCGCGGCGCCGACGCCACACTCCTGCCGCTCGCCGCGCTGCTCCACGGGATCGGCTTCGTGATGATCACCCGGCTCGACGACCGGCTCGCCGGGCTCCAGGCGACCTGGTCGATGCTCGCCATCGTCGTGTTCGTCGCGACGCTCGTCGTCATCCAACGACCGACCGACCTCGCGCGCTACCAGTGGACGTTCTTCGCGATCGGGGCGATCCTCCTCGTGCTGCCGCTCGTCCCCGGGCTCGGCTCGCAGATCAACGGCGCGCGCATCTGGGTGAGCCTCGGGCCGATCAACTTCCAGCCCGGCGAGTTCGCCAAGATCGCACTCGCGATCTTCTTCGCCGCCTACCTCGGCGAACGCCGCGAGCTCATCGCTGCGTCCACGTGGCGGATCGGCCCGATGCGGCTGCCCGAACCGCGCTTCATCCTGCCGGTCGTCGTCGCGTGGGGCTTCGCCGTGGTCGTGATGGTCGGCGAGCGCGACCTCGGCTCGTCGCTCCTCTTCTTCACGCTCTTCGTCGTGATGATGTGGGTCGCGACCGAGAAGGTGAGCTACCTCCTGATCGGCGTCGTGCTCTTCGCCGGGGCCGCGTTCTTCTCGTGGTCGCAGTTCAGCCACGTCCGGACCCGTGTGGACATCTGGATCGACCCCTGGTCGCGGTCGCTCGACCGTGGCTACCAACTCGTCCAGTCGCTGTTCGGACTCGCCGATGGCGGGATCACCGGCACCGGCCTCGGTCGCGGCACTCCGAACCAGGTGCCGTTGGCATCGAGCGACTTCATCTTCGCCTCGATCGGCGAGGAGATGGGGCTGATCGGCGCGAGCGCCATCCTCATCTCCTACCTTCTCATCGTCGGCGCCGGCCTCCGCACCGCGATCCGCACCGAACGCCCTTTCGAGAAGCTCCTCGCCGTCGGTCTGACGACGATCATCGGGGTGCAGGCGTTCATCATCGTCGGCGGCGTCATCAAGGTCGTGCCGCTGACCGGCATCACGTTGCCCTTCGTGAGCTACGGCGGCTCCTCGCTCCTGGCCAACTACGTCTTGCTCGCCCTGCTGCTGCGGGTGTCCGACTCGGCGGCCCGGCGCCTCGGTGAACTCCCCGACGAACCGACCACGGCCGAGCGCTGGGCGGCGTGGCGACTCCGCAGCAAAGCCGACCGCGGCAAGGCCGACCCGATCGACATCGACGTGGACGCGGTGTCGTGAATCGGCAGATCCGCCAGCTCGCACTCGGGTTGATGTCGCTGTACGTGTTGCTGTTCGGGGCACTCAACTTCTGGCAGGTCGGCCAGGAGGAGGAGTTGAACGGCAACATCGAGAACACGCGGGCGATCCGTCGCGAGTTCAACAAGCCGCGCGGCCCGATCGTGACCACCGACGGCGTGGTCGTCGCCCGTTCGGTGCCCAACCCCGACCCGACCTCCGATCTGAAGCAACTGCGCGAGTACCCGACGGGCGAACTCTTCGCGCATCTCACCGGCTACGTCACCCTGGCCTTCGGCTCGACGCAGGTGGAGCGGACGAGTGGCGACGTGCTCACCGGCTCCACGACCGAACAGCAGATCCGCAGCCTCGGCGACCTGCTCGACAACGAGGTCGACAACTCGGGCTCGGTCCAGCTGACCGTGCGCCACGATCTGCAGACCGTCGCCCGCGACCTGCTCGCCGGGCGGAAGGGTTCGGTCGCCGTGGTCGAGATCGCCACCGGTGCGGTGCGGGCGATGTACTCCAACCCGAGCTTCGACCCGGGCACCTTCGTCAATGCGCCGTTCGAGGAGGCACAGGAGACGATCATCGAACTGCAGGAGGCAGACGACGACCCGCTGCTCTCGGGCGCGTATCAGCAGCGGTTCATGCCCGGCTCCACGTTCAAGGTCATCACGACCGGCATCGGGCTCGAGACCGGTGCGATCGACCTCACCTCGGAGTTCGCCCGCGAGCGCGAGTGGGTGCCCCCGCAGACGAACGACCCGATCCAGAACTACCGTGGCAGCCAGTGCGGCGGCGACCTCGCCGAGGTCTTCCGGCGCAGCTGCAACATCCCGTTCGCCCAGACCGCCGTGGCGATCGGGCCCGACGCGATGGTCGCCGGTACCGAGGCCTGGGGGATCGGCGACCCGGTCCCGATCGACCTGCCGCGGCCGGCGGCCTCCACCTTCGGCGACACGACCGACCTCGACCAGCGGCTGCCGCTGCTCGCCATCCGTGGGTTCGGCCAGAACGAGGACCAGATGGTCCCGCTGCACATGGCGCTCGTCGCCGCGGCCGTCGCCAACGGGGGCGAGATGATGGAACCTCACGTGGTCGAGGCGACCTTCGACCACGACGGTCGCGAACTCGATCGGACACGGCCCGAACCGTGGCTGCGTCCGATCTCGGCACCGACCGCAGCGACCCTCACCGAGCTGATGACCGGGGTCACCGAAGGCGATCGCGGCACCGCCCGCAGCGTCGATCTGAACGGTGGCGTGCGGTTCGCGGCGAAGACGGGAACGGCCGAGCTCGGCCTGGTCGAGAACCCCGACCTGGTCCACGCATGGATGATCGCCTTCGCACCACTCGAACAGCCCCGCTACGCCGTCGCCGTCGTGCTCAACGACCTCGAGTCCACCGAAGCCGACGCCGCCACAGGAGGCAGGGAGGCCGGGCCGATCGTCAAGGGTGTCCTCGACTTCCTGCTCACCGGTGCTGGGAGCGACCGATGATGCGCCATGCCCGTCCGCCGATGGTCGCCGTCGCGCGACCGCTGAACAACGTGGTCAGAACGACCCCGATAGCCTCGATCCACGCCTCTGGCGGGGCTCCGGCTCGTGCCGGGAGAGTGATCACACGGTGACGACGACGAACGGCGACGCAACGGTCATCAACGACCGATACGAGGTCCACAAGCGGATCGGACGCGGCGGCATGGCCGACGTGTTCTCCGCACGCGACCTGTTGCTCGATCGCCAGGTCGCCATCAAGGTGCTCTTCCCCGAGTTCGCCACCGACGAGAACTTCGTCGAGCGCTTCCGCCGCGAGGCGCAGTCGGCTGCCAACCTGTCGCACCCCAACATCGTGAACGTCTACGACTGGGGCAAGTACGAGAGCACGTACTTCATCGCGATGGAGGAGGTGAAGGGTCGCACGCTCGCCGACATCCTCTCCTCACAGCAGCAGCTCACCTCCAAGCAGGCGGCCGAGGTAGCGAGCGAGGTGGCGGCCGCCCTCGGCTTCGCCCACGAGAAGGGGGTGGCCCACCGCGACATCAAGCCGGCGAACATCCTGATCGGCTCGAACGGCCAGGTGAAGGTCGCCGACTTCGGGATCGCACGCGTCATGAACGCGCCGACCGAGGCGAACCTGACCCAGACCGGATCGGTGATGGGAACGGCGACGTACTTCTCGCCCGAACAGGCGCAGGGCGCTCAGCCCGATCCGCGCAGCGATCTGTATTCGCTCGGCATCGTGATGTACGAGATGGTCGCCGGTCGGGCCCCGTTCACCGGCGAGAACCCGGTGTCGATCGCGTACAAGCAGGTCCACGATCTTCCCCAGCCGCTCGTCCAGATCGTGGCCGACGTACCAAAGCCGTACGAGGCGATCGTGGCGAAGCTGTTGGCCAAGGACCCGAAGCTGCGATACCCGAGCGCCGGTGCGCTGCGTGACGACTTGCGGAGGTTCCGCAACGACGAACCGGTCCAGGCACTCGTCGCAGCGGTCACCGC
Source organism: Actinomycetota bacterium (assembly GCA_038529675.1). Taxonomy (GTDB): domain Bacteria; phylum Actinomycetota; class Acidimicrobiia; order Acidimicrobiales; family Ilumatobacteraceae; genus Ilumatobacter_A. Next base: position 226 of record JBCBDK010000059.1, on the reverse strand, counting down.
GAAGGCCAAGGCCGACGGTGCCGGCGTGACGGGTGCCGTCTTCGCCGGGAGCGGGCTGGCCGACGGCGCACCCGGCCTCGTACATCCCGGTCGACGGAACCTGGTCGGCACGGGCCGACCCGGCCGTGACCGCCGCACCGACGGTGGTGGGCGTGGACGACGGCGTGTTGACGCCGGGTGCGCCGTCGGCCAGCCCGCTCCCGGCGAAGACGGCACCCGTCACGCC
>JBCBDK010000058.1:0-11613 GCA_038529675.1 Actinomycetota bacterium | reverse complement strand
GAGAGCGGCGAGGCGAGCAGCTCGGTCCGGGCTCGAACCCGGCGGACACGTTCAGCCAGGTCGCTGGTTCGCGTCGTGGTCGGGACCTCGGTCAGGGCCATGCACACATACAACACGGCCACGGAGGGGGATGTTCCGCGAACCCGTGCGAACCGCGGGTGAATCCGGCGCACGGGTGACCCCTACAGTCACTCGCATGGACATCGGCGTACTGATCTTCCCCACCGACCAGACCATCGATCCGGTCGAACTCGCCCGCGAAGCAGAGGCGAGGGGGTACCGGTCGTTGTGGTTCCCCGAGCACTCGCACATCCCGACGAGCCGCGCCACACCGTGGGGAGGCCGCGACGGCGCTCCGCCACTGCCGGAGTTCTACTGGCGGACCCACGATCCGTTCGTCGCGCTCGCGGCGGCTGCAGCGGTCACCGAACACATCACGCTCGGCACCGGGATCTGCCTCGTCTCGCAGCGCGACCCCATCCACACCGCGAAGGAGGTCGCCAGCCTCGACCGGATCTCGGACGGGCGGTTCGTGTTCGGCGTCGGCTACGGCTGGAACAAGGAGGAGATGGCCCAGCACGGCACGGCCTACGGTGACCGGCGGGCACTCCTGCGTGAGCACCTCCAACTCATGTCGGCGCTGTGGACCCAGGAGGAGGCGTCGTACGACGGCGAACACGTGTCGCTCGAGCCGAGCTGGTCGTGGCCCAAGCCCACCCAGACGAGCGGACGCCTCGGCGGCCCACCCATCGTGCTGGGCGGCAACGCCGGACCGAAGACCGCCGCCGACATCGCCGAACTGTGCGACGGCTGGATGCCGATCGGCGGGGCGCACCCCCTCGCCAACCTCGCGGAGATCGAGCGGGCGTGCGAGGCGATCGGCCGCGACCCGGCCACCGTCGAACTCGGCATGTTCGGTGCCCGACCCGACGACTCATCGCTGGAGAAGCTGCAGGAGCAGGGGTTCGCGCGAGCGATGTTCGGGCTGCCCCAGGGTCCCCGCGACGAGGTACTCGCCGCCCTCGACGAGTGGCAGCCGTTCGTCGACCGTTTCGCCGGCGAGGCATGAACCGCACCGTCGTCACCGGCGGCTGCGTGTTCGACCCGACTCGTCGTTCATCGGTGACCGACGGCTCCACGTCGCCACCGCCTCCGACCGAATCGTGCCGTAGCCTGATGGGCTGCTTCGACGAATCCGGGGCACGTACGCCAGGAGCGAAGCATGACGACCGACGACCCGACCCGACCGATCCATCTCGACACTCCAGCCGCCGACGAGACGGCTGACGATCTCGGCGATGACGTCGACGGTGACGTCGCTGATGACGTCGCGGACGGCCTCGACGACGAGCTGACCGGGTTCGAGGCGCTCGGGTTGTCGAGCGCGCTCTGCGACCGGCTCGCAGCACTCGGCTTCGACGAGCCCACGCCGATCCAGGCCGAATCGATCCCGCCGCTGCTCGACGGGCTCGACGTGCTCGGCAATGCTGCGACCGGCACCGGCAAGACCGCAGCGTTCGCGCTGCCGATGCTCGATCGGATCCTCGACGGCGGTCGCCGCTCGGGGCCGCGCGCCCCGTTCAGCCTGATCCTGGTGCCCACGCGTGAGCTCGCTAACCAGGTCAGCGACGCGATCGAGGAGTTCGCCGCCGGGTCGAAGATCAGCGTCGTCGCCGTCTTCGGTGGCGCTCACATCGGCCCCCAGCTCGACGGGCTGCGGCGCGGTGCGGACATCGTCGTCGGCACCCCTGGGCGGGTGCTCGACCACCTCAAGCGCGGGTCGCTCGACCTCAGCCAGGTCGCGATCGTCGCGCTCGACGAGGCCGACGAGATGCTCGACATGGGCTTCGCCGAGGACCTCGAGGCGATCCTCGAAGCTGCGCCGCCCGAACGACAGACCGTGCTGTTCTCGGCCACGATGCCCGCCCGCATCTCGTCGATCGCCAACCGGCAGCTCGACGACCCGGTCAGGATCGAGATCGAGCGTCCGCAGCTCGTCGAGGGCGAGGCGCCGGCGATCCGCCAGCTCGCCTACCTGGCGCCGCGCAGCCACCGAGCCGCCGCCCTCGCCCGCGTACTCGACCTCGAGCAGCCGGCTGCGGCAATCGTGTTCTGTCGAACTCGCCACGACGTCGACGAGTTGTCCGACGAACTCAACCGTCGCGGCGAGCGAGCCGAGGCGCTGCACGGTGGCATGGGGCAAGAGCAGCGCGACAAGGCGATGGGTCGCCTCAAGTCCGGCGTCGCGACGCTCCTGATCGCCACCGATGTCGCCGCCCGAGGTATCGACGTCGAGCACCTCTCTCACGTCGTCAACTACGACGTCCCCCAGACCGGCGAGGCCTACGTACACCGCATCGGTCGCGTCGGGCGAGCCGGGCGCACCGGTGTGGCGATCACGCTCGGTGGGCCCAAGGACCACCGACGGCTGCATCGGCTCGCCCAGCACAGCGGTCACGAGATCGAGATCCGGCCGATCCCCGGCCCGGCTCAGGTCATCGAACGCCGATTCGAGATCACCCGCGACGAGGTCGCGGCGTTGCTCGCCGACCCGGCGGCCGATCTCAGCGACGGCGCAGCGACACCCGAGCGAGCGATCGTGGAGCGCCTGCTCGCCACCCACGACCCCGTCGAGGTCGCGACCGCAGCCATCCGGCTCGCACACCGAACGGCCGGACGCGATCGGATCGAGGAGGAGATCCCCGACGTCACGGTCCGGTCCCAGCGCGACCGCGGCGACCGGTTCGACCGCGGAGACCGTCGGGATCGCGGCCGCCACGACGGTCGGCGCGATCGCGGGGATCATCGTGACCGGAGCGACCGCGGCGATCGCAGCGATCGCCGGCCCCGTCGAGACCAGGACGGCCGTCATCAGGTCGAGGCCGGGTTCGTCAGCCTCCAGTTCAGCCTCGGCCGCCACGCCGGGATGCGCCCGGGCGACCTCGTCGGCGCGATCGCCAACGAGGCCGGCCTGCGCGGTGGCGACATCGGCGCGATCAAGATCAACGACAAGTCGTCGTTCGTCGAGGTCCCCCAGAAGCACGCCGGCAAGGTGATGACCTCGCTCGACGGCGCCAAGATCCGCAACAAGCAAGTCCGCGTTCGCCGCTCCAAGTGAACCGGCGCCCCTGTGCGGTGCGCCCGGACAGACCAGTCGGTCAGGGCTGCACGAGGATCTTCGCGACCGCGGTGCGATCGCCGTGTGACCTGATCGCCCGAGCCACACCGTCAAGGCCGATCCGCTCGCCGATCACCGGCCGGAGCGAACCGTCGGCGAGCTTGGCGGCGAGCACGACGCGATCCTCGGGTGTCTCCGAGGCCGTGAACACACGCAACGTCCGCTTCGACAGGCGTGAGCGGATCGCGAGCGCCGGCATCGTGACGAGCGGCCAGAGGTGCCCGGTCTTCCTGCCGCCGACGAGCACGAACCGCCCGCGTTCGGTGAGCGCCGGCAGGATCTTCCTCGGCGGCAGCGCGCCCGCGAGGTCGAGCACGACGTCGTAGGGCGCAACCTGACCGCCGACGACGGCGGCGACCGGGTCGGTGGTCGTCCGGTCGACGACGTGATGCGCACCGAGCGATCGGGCGAGGTCGAGGTTCGCAGTGCTCGTCACCGCTGTGACCTCGGCCCCGGCAGCGACAGCGAGTTGGATGGCGAAGACCCCGACGCCGCTCGAGGCGCCGATGATCACCACCCGGTCACCGGCCCCGATCTCACCGTGATCGCGAACCGCCTGGAGCGCCGTGAACGCTGCAACGCCGACGGTTGACGACTCGGCGACGTCGACGCCCGTCGGCACGAGCTCGAGCTGGTTCGCCGATGCGACCGCGTACTCGGCACAAGCGCCCCGCCAGCAGTTCCCGAACACCTCCTCACCGATCTGACGGCTCGTCACGTTCGACCCGACGGCGACGACGGTGCCGGAGACGTCGTTGCCCGGCGTCGGCTGCTTCGGTCGGCGGATGCCGAGCATCGCACGCACGAAGAACGGCTGCGCGGTGACGAGATGCCAGTCGAGGGCATTGGTCGACGCACCCGCAACGCGGAGCACGACCTGGTCGGGTCCGGGCGCCGGCACGGCGATCGTGTCGACTCGTAGCTCCTCGGGGGCGCCGTAGCGCTCGCCGACGACGGCGGACATCGTGTCGGGCACCGTCGCGTCACGCGTTGGTCGAGGGCTCGGGCCCGCTGACGTCGAGTCGGGGATCTCGGTCGTTGACATATCGCTACGATACCGTAGCGTAGCGATATGTCAACGCGCCGCGCGGCCCGCGTCCTAGGGTGAGCCCACGATGGCGCGGACACGGAGCCTCGAGGCCCGCGAGAAGATGCTCGCCGCCACGGCGGAGCTGCTGCTCGAGAGCGGCGTGACCGGCCTCACGATCGACGAGGTCGCCCGTCGCTCCGGCGTTGCCAAGACGACGATCTACCGCCACTTCCCCGATCGAAACGAGCTGATCATCGCCGCGCTCGACGGGCACGTCCCGATCCCTCGCGTCCCCGACACCGGCACCTTCCGAGAGGACCTGATCGAGTTCTACGGCGAGATCCTGCCGATCTTCATGAGCGAGTCGGTGCGCCGACTGCAACTCGACATCCTCGCCGCCGCCGCCCGCGACCCCGAACTGGCCCGGCTCGACCTCCAACAGACCCGCAGCCGGGCGAGTGCGCTCCGGACGATCTACGAGCGGGCCCGTGAGCGGGGCGAGGTCGAGCCGGATGTGCCGTACGCCGATGCGTTCGACTACCTGGAAGGACCGCTCATCGTCCGGTCGCTGTTGTATCCGCCGCTGCTCGCCGACCTCGACATCGAGCTGATGGCCGATCGGGCGATCGCGCTCCTCGCGCCCCGGCCGCGGTGATCACCGCCCCTCGCCCCGCGATCGTGCCGATCACCGCCCCTCGCCCTGCGATCGTGCCGATCGCGTAGGGTTCGCGAGCCATGGGCACCATCGCACCGCTCCCCAAGCAGACACGGCCGGTCACGGTCGACGGCCTCACCCAGACGATGGCGTACTACGACTCGGGGCGACCGGTCGACGTGCTCGGCAACGGCGCCGGCGACCGGACGATCGTGTTCCTCCACGGCAACCCGACGTCGTCGTACCTGTGGCGCAACATCATCCCCCACGTCGGACACCTCGGTCGCGTCGTCGCACCCGACCTGATCGGCCACGGAGACTCCGACAAGCTCCCCGACTCCCGAGCCGGGCTCTACACGTTCGCGACCCACCGAGCCTGGCTCGATGCGCTGCTCGACGACCTCGACCACGATGGTGGGGGGCTGGGCGACCAGATCGTGCTCGTCATCCACGACTGGGGCTCGGCACTCGGCTTCCACTGGGCACACCGTCACCCGGACCGGGTCGCCGGCATCGCCTACATGGAGGCGATCGTGCAGCCGGTCGAGTCGTGGGACGACTGGCCACCGAACGCCCGAGGAATCTTCCAGGGATTCCGGTCCGAGGCGGGCGAGGAGATGGTCCTCGAGAAGAACCTCTTCGTCGACGCGGTCCTGCCGAACGCGATCCTGCGCGGACTCACCGCCGAGGAACATGCCGAGTACCGGCGGCCGTTCCTCGAGCCGGGCGAGTCTCGCCGTCCGACCCTCACCTGGCCGCGCCAGATCCCGATCGAGGGCGAGCCCGCCGACGTGGTCGAGATCGTCGGGGCCTACGCCGAGTGGATGGCGTCGAACGACCTCCCGAAGCTGTTCGTCGACGCCGATCCGGGCGCCATCCTCATCGGTCGGCAACGAGAGTTCTGTCGCAACTGGACCAACCAGACCGAGGTCCGGGTCGCAGGCAACCACTTCATCCAGGAGGACTCCGCCGACGAGATCGGCGCGGCGATCGCCACCTGGCTCGGCTGACCGCAGCTGCGACCGCGGCCGACCCCGCGGTCAGGCACCGACTCGATCGGCACGGAACACTACGTCCTCGACGAGGTCGGTCGACACTGCACCCGCGGGTCGATCGCGGACCTCGTTCGCCACAACTTTCCAGCCCGGCTCAGCCGCGAGGAACTCGGCGAACGCATCGACGCCGACGTAGGCCTCGCCGTCGAAACCTCGGGTCTGCGTCGCAACGTCGACCTGCCGCCGCAGCGCCTCGGGCGCATGCGCTACGACGACGATGGAACCGCCGGGTTTCACGTGATCGAAGGCGCCACGATGCTCCACCTCGGCGACCGTGACATCGTCGTCCGGGCGGGCGAAGCTGCCGAGTTCGACACGATGACGCCGCACGCGCCGTCGGCGCACGGCGGCCCGGCCGAGGTCGTCATGGTGTTCGACCACGACGGCCGACGCGCACATCTCGATCCCTGATCTCCGAGCCGGCCGGATGCGCATCCACCGGCACCGTGCCGCTGGTCAGCCGGCGGCGTAGGCCCGGAGGCAGTCGAGTGTCCGACCCGGCCCCTCGGCCGACGGGATGACGACCGCCGTGAAGTCGGTTGCACCTGCCGCAGCGATCGCGTCGAGGCCGGCGCGAACCTCGTCCTCCGGTCCGACCAGCGACAAGTCGCCGAGGCCGTGGACGCCTTCGATGTCGAGCATCGCCCGGTAGGACGGGAGCTCGGCGTAGATCTTCAGCATGTCGGCGATGAATGCACGGGTCGGTCCGGGGTCGTCGGTGACGCAGACGGGCAGCGAACACACTTTGCGCGGCGTCGGCCGGCCGGCGGCGTCCGCGGCCGCGTCGATGATCGGCACGATCTGATCCGACAGGGTCTTGGGTCCGACGCACCACAGGATCGTGCCGTCGGAACGCTTGCCCGCCATCTTCAGCATCTGCTCGCCGAGCGCAGCGAGCATCACCAGCGGCTTGCCGGTCGACTCGCCACTCGCCGTTGGTGCCGATGCCTGTCGATGCGCGGTCCAGATCTCGCCCTGGAACGAGGCCGTCCCGGTCTCGAGAAGCGAGTCGAGGATCGCCAGGTACTCGCTCATGTGCTTCACCGGCCGTTCCCAGGTCATCCCCCAGTAGCCCTCGACCGCAGGTTGGTGCGAGAGGCCGACACCGACCACGATCCGGCCCGGAGCGGCGGCCTGTGCGGTCATCGCCCCGGCGGCGAGGGTCTCGGGGTGACGGGTCCAGGTCGGCACCACGGCGGTCCCGAGCTCGATCTCGCTCGTCTCGCGACCGGCGACGGCGAGCGCCGTCATGGCGTCGACCAGCCCGGTCTGCGCGAGCCACCAGCTCCCGAAGCCGCTCGCCTCGCTCGACGTGGCGTCCGCGACCATCGCGTCGATGTCGGGGGACGTGAGCTGGCCGCTTGCGTTGATGCCGATCTTCATGGCGCCGACCGTAGTGGTCGGGCCGCAGCGCGACCGCAGACGCCAGACTGTCGGCCATGCAGGGATCTTGTCTGTGCGGTTCGATCCACTGGTCGACGAGCGGCGACCTGCGACCGGTGCTCGAGTGCCACTGCCACCGATGTCAGAAGCTCACCGGCAACTTCATGGCCGCCACCGCCACGGCGACATCCGACCTGGTGATCGACGGCGATCGACTCCGCTGGTACTCCCCCGACGACGACCGGAACGTCGCCTACGCCTTCTGCTCCGAGTGCGGGTCGTCACTGTTCTTCCGCACCGGCATCGCCGACGGGTCGAACACCACGACGTCGATCTGCGCAGGCACGATCGACGGCGAGTCGGGTCTCGCGACGTCGGAGATCTGGTTCGCCCACTCGGCGGCCGACCACGTTCGCATCGATGCCGAACTCAACCCGGGTATCACCCTGCACGCGGGCCAACCCGCCGACTGATCGGAGGCCTGCGACTGGTCAGACGTCGTCGAGGTCGTACATCGCACCGAGGGGGTCGCTGATGATCTCGAGGCGCTCGCCGTCGGGCCCGGCGAAGTAGCACGACGTCTCGTGGACGAAGGTCTCGACGCCGGCATCGTCGAGCTTCTCGACGAGCTCGCCCCAGTTGCTCTCGCTCACCGAGATCGCGAGATGGTGGTGGCCACCGAGCACCTCGGCGTACTCGTCGAGGCCGAGGCCGGGGAAGTCGAAGAACGCCAACCGGTTGCCGTTGCCGATGTCGAAGAAGAAGTGAGTCGATCCGGCGTAGTCGCGATTCTCGAAGAGTTCGGTCAAGGGGAATCCGAGGAGGCCTTGATAGAACGCGATCGTCCGCTCGACATCGGAGGAGATCAACGCCTGGTGATGCACCCCGCGTGCGGTCGACGCCGGCCGCTCGGACGCCGGCAACAGGTGGCGCCGGCGCATCGCCGCCCACTCGTCGACGCGATCGGGGTGGTCGCCGTCCCGGTCCGTGCCGAAGGCCGAGTCGCTGATCGAGCTGCTTGCCATCACAACATCGTGCCACGCACATCGCTCACGCAAACCAACGTGCGCGACACTGAGTCGATGACGGTCGTCGACCCGCGCACGCTCACGATCACGCCGCAGTCACCGACGATCGGCGCCGAGGTCGGCGGGATCGACCTCTCCGGCGAGCTCCCCGATGCCGTGATCGCCGAACTCAGGCAGGCGTTGCTCGACTGGAAGGTCCTCGTGTTCCGGGGTCAGGAGATCACCACCGAGCAGCATCTTGCGTTCGCGGCTCGCTTCGGTGAGCTCGAGGTGCACCCGTTCGCACCCCACAAGGACGGCCACCCCGAGGTGCTTGCGATCACGCACGACGAGTCGGCGCCCGGCATGGAGAACGGGTGGCACTCCGACGTCACGTGGCGGGCGGAGCCGTCGCTCGGTTCGGTGCTCCGGATGGTCGAGGGCCCTGCGGTCGGCGGCGACACGCTCTTCGCCGACATGTACGAGGCGTACGAGGGGTTGCCCGACGCGGTCAAGGAACGCGTCGACGGTCGCACCGCTCGCCACGACTTCATCCGCTTCAAGCAGGGCATGCGCAAGCAGGGCGCCACCGACGAGCAGATCGCCGAGATGGAGGCGCGCTTCCCCAACCCGCATCATCCGGTGATCCGGACGCACCCCGAATCCGGTCGTTCGGCGATCTACGTCAACGCAGCGTTCACCGAGGAGATCGACGACATGAACGCCGACGACTCGGTCGAGCTGCTGGCGACGCTGTACCGCCAAGCTGCGTATCCCGAGTACCAGTACCGGCTGCGATGGGAGCCCGATACGGTCGCGTTCTGGGACAACCGTTCGGTCCAGCACTACGCCGTGTCCGACTACTTCCCCCAGGTTCGCCGGGTCGAGCGGGTCACGATCATCGGCGACGCGCCCTACTACGACCCGGCACAGGCGCCGGCGGAGTTGCCGCCGCGGCCGTTCAAGGGACAGATCGAGATGGAGCGTCGCGGCATCGACTGGCGGCGTCGCCGCTGACGCTGAAGATTGCCGCGCCGCCTCGCGCGACGTCGCCCGGTGTTCCCCGAACTCAGTACATCGAGTCGGAGCCCGCCGACTGACCGCCTCGTGCCGCCGCGAGTTCCTGCTCGAGCCCGAGCTTCATCGCCAGCATGTCGGTCGTGACCGTCACCATCCTGAACCCGGCGGCGAGCCGGCGCGGCGTCAACGTGCCCGACGCGTGGATGCCGGGGATCACACCGGCACGCTCACACGCTGCGACGATCGTGGCCAACGCGTCGTCGAACGACTCTGCGCCGTCGTTGTTCTGCGGCATCAACCCGAGGGTCAACGACAGGTCGGCCGGCCCGACGTAGACGGCGTCGATGCCGTCCACCGCGAGGATGTCGTCGAGCGCAGCGATCGCCTGCGTGGTCTCGATCATCGGAATGCACGCGACGTGGTCGCGGGCCCAGTCGAGGTAGTGCCCGTCGACCCGGGGCGCGGCGAGTCCGGGACCCCACGAACGGGCGCCGCCGTGCGTCACGTAGCGGCACGCACGGGCGGCGGCCTCTGCTTCCTCCACCGAGTTGACCATCGGGATGATGACGCCCTGCGCACCTGCGTCGAGCATCTTGCCGATGATCCCAGGTTCATTCCACGGCACCCGGACGATCGGACTCGATCCGCCGAGCAGGATGGCCTGGATCATCGGAACCGAATCCGAGTACTCGACACCGCCGTGCTGGGTGTCGATACAGACGTAGTCGAATCCGACACGAGCGGTTGCCTCCGCTGAGGCCGGCGTCGGGATGGACAACCAGGCCCCGAGGGTGGGCCGCCCCGCTCGCCAGCGGTCCCGGAGTGTCGTCGCAGCGCTCATGGCCCGATCATGCCAGAGCCGATCGGTGGCGACCTCAGCTCACGACCGTCGCCGGGCGACCTTCGAGCACCGCGAGTGCGTTGTCGAACGCATGGGCGAACAGCCGCCGACGCCCGGCGACGGTGCTCGACGCGATGTGCGGCGTCACGATCACATCGTCACGGGCGAGCAGCAGATCCCTCGGGTCGGGTGGCTCGGGGTCGGTCACGTCGAGGCCGGCGCCGGCGACCTGGCCCGTCTCGAGCGCGTCGAGCAACGCAACCTGATCGATCAGCGACCCGCGTGCGCAGTTGATCAGATAGACGCCGCGACGCATCCGGGCGATCGTGGCGGCATCGACGAGGTGATGCGTGTCGTCGGTCGCCGGCGCGTGCAGTGAGATCACGTCTGACGTCTCGATCACCTGATCGAGGTCGACGAGCTCGACGTGTTCACAGCGGCCGACGAACGGGTCGGAGCCGATGACCCGCATGCCGAGCGCCGCCGCAGCAGCCGCGACGCGACTCCCGATGCGGCCGAGGCCGACCAGCCCGAGCACCGCCCCGTCGAGCTCGAGCGAGGTCGGGTTCGGGTTGCCCCAGCCACCGTCTCGCGCCCGCTGCTGGAGCGTGGGCAGTTCCTTGGTGACCGCCAGCAGCAACGCCATCGTGTGCTCGGCGGTGGACACCGTCGGCGAGGCCGGCGCGTTGCACACCGTGACCCCTGCGGCGCGGGCGGCGGCGACGTCGATGTTGTCGTAGCCGATCCCCATCCGACTCACGACGCGCAGGTCCGGGAAGCGGGCGAACCGATCGGCGTCCCAGAAGTGGCCGATGCCGATCACGGTGGCGGCGACCCCGACGAGTTCCTCGTCGCCGGTCCCGACGATGTCGGCGCGGCCGGCGACGTGAGCGACGTCGGCGTCGCTCAGTTCCTTGTCGACGTGGATGACGGGTCGATCTCCGGCGGTGGCCATGCACCGATCGTAGGGTCCGCCCGACGACGCACCGGACGGCGAACCCGGCCTCAGGTCCGGTACCGGTCAGCAGCGGGATCGGCGAGGCCACTCGAGACGCTCGGCCGTGTCGGTGCGTGCCACGTCCGGCGACTCGCGCGCTCGACACGGTCACCGACCACCTGGAACTCGGCGAGCCGACGCGATGCGTAGCCGTCGATGTGCAGGCGATCGAGGACGTCGGGTGCGATCCGGCGGAGTTCCTCGATCGAGGCACCGAGTGCAGCGTCGACCGCGTCGTGGAGTGCCGCGAGCTCCCATGCGATCACGCAGACCACGCCCGGCGTCGGGTCGGTCGTGGTGACCACCCGGAGTGCATCGGTCAGCGTCGGATCGTGATCCGAGGCGAGGCGCCACGAGTGCACATCGATCGCAGCGAGGTCCGCCCGAGCCTCGACCACATGGCGAATCGAGGCGCGATGCGCGCCGGTGAAGTCGACCTGGCCGAAG
>JBCBDK010000057.1:0-11823 GCA_038529675.1 Actinomycetota bacterium | reverse complement strand
GTCGACTTCGACGGTGATGGCAACCCCGACCAGGTCGACACCGACTACGACGAGGTCGGCGATGCTCCCTTCTTCACCGCGAACGCGTTCGACTCGATCCGCGTGACCGACCACAACGATCGCGACATGACCGGTGCCCGCGTGTACACGACCGACGGCACCCTCATCTCGACCGCGTGGGGCCAGGACGTCGCCGAGGGCGAGTGCTGCGACGCATTCGACCTCGGCTCGGCGGTGCTGCCGTCGACGTCGCTCGTGACGACGAAGACCGCCCGGCTCGTCGGCGACCTCAACAGCGACGGCGTCGTCAACCCCGGCGACACGCTCGAGTACACCGTGCGTTCGGTCGATGCCGGCGCACTGTCGCTGACCAACGTCTTGTTCGTCGACACGTTGCCGACCACGTTGACGTACGTCGAGGACTCGACGACGCTCGACGGCGCGCCGGTGCCTGACGACACGGTCGGTGCGACGGCGTTTCCGGTCGACGAAGCCGGCGTGTCCCTCGCCGTGCTCGCGCCCGGCGCGGCGGCGATCCTCACCTTCCGTGCGACGCTCGTCAATCCGTTCCCACTCTTCACGCAGAACGTCCGCAACGACGTGTCGGTGACGGCCGATCAGGCGAACTCGACCGCCACAGCGATCACCCCGGTCCAGATCCCGGACCTCTACCTCGCGAAGAACGGCCCCACCACGCCGCTGCTGCCCGGCCAGCAGTTCGACTACACGCTCGACGTGTCGAACATCTCGGTCAGCCCGCAGACCGGCATCGACGTGACCGACGCCCTGCCCGCGGAGGTCGACTGGGTCTCGACGACCGTGACCCGTCCGATCGACGACCCCGGCCCGGGGGGCTCGGACACGATCGTCGAGACGTGGAACACCCCGTCGTACGCCAATGACAGCGGCGACTGGGTGACCGACTGGATCGAGACCGACGCCGAGGGTGCCGGCTCGGGTGGCGGTGATGTGGCCGTCGTCTCCGAGCTCGGATCGAACCGGCTCCGCCTGCGAGACACCGGCAGCGAGATCCGCCGAACCTTCGACGCAACGAACTGGGACAAGGCGATCGTCGACTTCGACTGGCGCCGTGAGGACTTCGAAGGTGGCGAGGAAGTCGAGTTCCAGGTGTCGACCACCAATGGCTCGACCTGGACCACGCTCGACACGTTCGCCGGCCCGGCCACCGATGTCGGATACGTCAACACGACCTACGACCTGACCCGGTACGTCGGCCATGAGATCGTCCTCCGCTTCGTCAACAACACCGTGATGAACGACTTCGACGAGTTCTTCGTCGACGACCTGCGACTCGAGGTCGATCAGCGAGTCCTGCAGACCGTCGCCGGCGGCGCGCCGCCGGCGTTGTACACCGGCGGCGAGCTGCTCACGGGCGAGAGCCTCACCGTGACCGTCACCGTGACCGTGGACGACCCGATCGATCCGACGATCGATTCGTTCGACAACACCGCGTCGGCCGTCAGCGCACAGAACCTCAGCCCGGTGACGTCGACCGCCACCGTGGACGTCGCCCGCGCCTCGATCGGCGACACCGTGTGGCACGACCTCGACGGCGACGGCGTCGTCGACGCGGGCGAACCCCGCCTCTCCGGCGTCACCGTCGAGCTGCTCGACGTCAACGGCGTCGCCGTCACCACCGACGTGACCGACGGCTCCGGCCAGTATCTCTTCGACGAACTCGACCCTGGCGACTACACGGTCGACGTCCTGTCCGGCGTTCCCGCGGGGATGGTCCCGATCGACGATGCCGACGGCGGTCGTGACGAGACGACCGACGTGACCGTTGCCTTCGGTGAGGACAACACGACGACCGACTTCGCGTACGCCACGCCGGTGACGGTCGGTGACAGCGTCTTCGCCGACCTCGACGGCGACGGCGTCGAGAACGGCATGGACTTCGGCATCGACGGCCTCACGGTCACGATCACCGGGACGAGCACGAACGCCTCCCACCCGAGCGGCACCACGACGACGACCTCGGCGGGCGCGTACTCGTTCACGAACCTCCGACCGGGCACCTACGACATCACGGTCAACACCAGTCCGCTCTCCGCCGCGGCGTTCGCGACCACGACCGCGAACAGCCAGGCCGGTGACACGCAGACGATCACCGTCACGTCCGGCAACGACGATCTCACGGGCGACTTCGGCTACGTGGTCCCGGCGGCGATCGGCGACCTCGTCTGGCACGACCTCGACGCGGACGGCGTTCGTGACGCCGGCGAGCCGGCGATGGGCGGCGTCACGGTCACCGCCACCGGACCGGGCCTGCCGGTCGGTGGTATCAGCCGCACCACCGACGCCAACGGCTACTACCTGTTCGCCGACCTCGACCCCGGCACCTTCACGATCACGGTCAGCCCGAGCACCGGTGATCTGCCGACCGGCTACGACTCGTCGACCGGTGGGTACAGCAAGACCGTCACCGTCGCTACAGATGAGCTCGTCGACACGGCGGACTTCGGCTTCTACACCCAGGCCTCGATCGGCGACGTCGTGTTCGAGGACGTCAACGGCAGCGCCAGCGAGGACGCCGGCGACCAAGGCCTCGACGCGATCGACGTCACCATCACCGGCACCACGGCGGGCGCGAGCCATACCGGCGGCCTGACCCAGCAGACCGTGAACGGCGCCTACGACTTCACCGGCCTCGAGCCCGGCACGTACACGATCGACGTCGACACCTCCAGTTTCCCGTCCGGCACGATCACCACGGTCGGCGACGGCGACGCCACGCCGAGCTCGCGCACGATCACGGTTCGATCCACCGACGACGTGGACACCGCCGACTTCGGCTACCTCTTCCCTGCCTCGATCGGCGACCTCGTCTGGCACGACCTCGACGGCGACGGCACCCGCGACGCTGGCGAGCCTGGCCTCGCCGGCGCGGAGATCACACTCACCGGTACCGGCCTCCCGCCCGCAGGGATCACCGAGACCACAGGGGCGGCCGGGGCCTACGCCTTCTCGAACCTCGCGCCCGGCACGTACACCGCGACGCTCACCGATCTCCCCGTCGGCTACGTGCAGACGAGCGCCGCTCCGAGCTTCACCTTCACCGTCGACTCGGACGACATGGTCGACACCGCCGACTTCGGCGCCGCCACGACCGCCGACATCGGCGATCTCGTCTGGCACGACCTGGACGCCGATGGCACGTACGACTTCGGCGAGCCCGTGTTCGACAACGTGACCGTCCGCGTGTCCGGCGGCGGCCTCGCCGCACCCATCGACGTCGTCACCGGCTCGGGTGCACTCGCCGGCGGTGAGTACCGCTTCGCCGATCTCGACCCCGGTACCTACACCGTCGAGATCCTGTCCGGACTGCCGGGCGGATCGACGTGGACCTCGACGACCGGCGGCACGAGCCGCAGCGTCGTGCTCGTCTCCGACGTCGACCAGCTCGACATCGACTTCGGGTTCCGGACGACGGCGACCGTCGGCGACCGGGTCTACGAGGATCTCAACGGCGACGGGGACCAGGACGCCGGCGAGCCCGGCCTCGGCAACGTCACCCTCACGCTCTCGCAGGGCGCCACCGTCGTCACGACCGTCGACAGCGACGCCAACGGCGACTACGACTTCACCGGCGTCGCCCCGGGCACCTACGACGTCACGATCGACACGGCCGACGTCGCCACCGAGATCGGTACCGGTGCGGTCGTCGTCGAAGGCAACGGCGGCTACTCCTCGATCACCGTCGTCTCCGGCGAGGACCGGAACGACATCGACTTCGGTGCCTACGCGCCGGCAGCGATCGGTGATCGGCTCTGGGACGATCTCGACGGCGACGGCGTACAGGACGCCGGCGAGACCTCGGGTTTCGGTGGCGTGACCGTCACGCTGACCGGCCCCGGCCTGCCGGTCGGCGGCATCACCGACGTGACCGATGCCAACGGCGGCTACGGCTTCGCCGGCCTCGCACCCGGCGACTACACGGTCACGATCACCGCGACCGATCTCCCGTCCGGTGTGGTCAACACCCTTGGCGGTTCGTCGCAGACGACCACGATCGGCTCCGGCGAGGTCGCGAACGACATCGACTTCGGCTGGCACCGCCCCTCGACGATCGGCGACCTCGTGTGGCACGACCTCGACGGCGACGGCACCCGCGACCCAGGTGAGCCGGGTATCGACGGAGTCACCGTCGACCTCTCGGGGTCGGCCACTGCGACGCAGGACACCGTCGCTGGCGCATACGACTTCACCGGCGTCGCACCGGGCGTCTACTCGGTCGCGGTCGACACCGCCGACCTCGACGTCAACCCGATCTCGACCACCGGCGGCTTCACGCAGACCGGGGTCGCGATCACCTCGGGAACCGACGAGGACGACGCCGACTTCGGCGTTCGCTATCCGGCGTCGATCGGTGACACGGTGTTCACCGACACCGACGGCGACGGCGATCAGGACGCAGGTGAGACCGGCATCGGCGGCATCACGATCACGATCACGGGCACGAGTCCGGGTGCCTCGCACTCCGGCGGCTCGACGACGACCACCGCGACCACCGGCACGGTCGGCTCGTACTCGTTCGGCAACCTCGCGCCGGGCACCTACGACGTGACCGTCGACGCCGGCGACACCGATCTGCCGGTCGGCGCGACCAACTCGAACAACACCACACGCACGATCACCGTCGTCTCACAGCAGGACGTGGACACCGCCGACTTCGGCTTCTTCGTTCCGGCGACGATCGGTGATCGCGTGTTCGATGACGCGAACGGTGATGGCGATGACGAGTCGGGTGCCGACGCGGGTCTGGCGGGTGTGACGCTCGAGCTTCGTGATGGTGCGACGGTGGTCGACACGTTCACCACGACCGCCACTGGCGCCTACGACTTCACCGGTGTTGCGCCGGGCACCTATGACGTGGTCGTCACGTCGGTGCCGGCCGGGTATACGAACAGCCTCGGTGGGACCAGCCAGACGGTCACGGTCGGTTCGGGTGACGACGAGAACGATGTCGACTTCGGCTACTACCTGAGCGCCTCGATCGGTGATCGCGTCTTCGAGGACGCGAACGGTGATGGCGACGACGAGTCCGGAGCCGATGCTGGTCTGGCCGGCGTCACGCTGGAGTTGCGTCAGGGTGCGACCGTGGTCGACACCGTGACGACGACGGCGTCGGGTGCGTACGACTTCACCGGCCTCGCTCCCGGCACGTACGACGTGGTGGTCACGGCGACGCCGGCCGGCGTGGTGAACACACTCGGCGGTTCGTCGCAGACGTTCACCGTGGCGTCGGGTGACGATCAAGACGACGCGGACTTCGGCTACTTCGTGCCGGCGTCGATCGGCGATCTGGTGTGGAACGACCTCGATGGTGACGGTGTTCGAGATGTGGGTGAGCCGGGCATCGACGGGGTGACCGTGTCGATCTCCGGTGTCACCTCCGACAGCACGGCTGCTGGTGGCGTGTATTCGCTGACCGGGCTGGCGCCGGGGACGTACACGGTCGCGGTGGACACCGCGGATCTGCCTGCTGGCGCGGCGTCGTCCACCGGCGGCTTCTCCGAGGTGGTGACCGTCGCCTCCGGGGCCAACCGCCTCGACATCGACTTCGGTGTGACCATCCCTGCCACGATCGGCGACCTCGTGTACCTCGACGAGAACGGCAACGGCAGCTTCGACGCCGGGACCGACGCCCCGCTCAGCGGTGTCGTGGTCCGGCTCGAGGGCCCCGGCCTTCCCGTCGGCGGCATCACCGACACCACCGACGGAGCGGGCGATTACACCTTCACCGGCCTCGCCCCCGGGAGCTACACCGCGACGATCGTCAGCGGCCTCGCTGCGGGCGCGTTCTCCACCACGGGTGGCGCAGCGCAGACCACGACGCTCACCTCCGGTGAGAACGAGGACCAGATCGACTTCGGCTACGCCGTGCCCGCCTCGATCGGTGACCGGGTCTGGAACGACCTGAACGGCGATGGCAGCCAGGACGACGGCACGAGCGGTGTCAGCGGCGTCGACGTGACGATCACCGGCATCACGCCCGGTGCATCGCATCCGACCGGCTCCACCACGACGACCGGTGCCGACGGCGCCTACCTCTTCAGCGGGTTGAACCCCGGCACCTACGAGATCGAGATCGACCCGGGCACCCTGCCCTCGGGCGAGAGCTGGTCGTCCACCACCGGTGGGCGCACCCAGACCGTCTCGATCAGCTCGGGCGACAACGTCGACACCGCCGACTTCGGCGAGGTCGCCGCCGGCTCGATCGGCGACTTCGTGTTCGAGGACGACAACGCCGACGGTGCGCAGTCCGGGGACGCCGGCCTCGAGAACATCGTCGTGACGCTCACCGGTCCCGGCCTTCCCGTCGGCGGCATCACCGATTCGACCGACGCCGGCGGCACCTACGGCTTCACCGGCCTCGCGCCCGGGACCTACACGGTCACGCTCACGAGCGGCCTGCCCACCGGTGCGACGTCCACCACGGGCGGCAACACCCGGACCGTCACACTCACGTCGGGCCTCGATGTCGACACCGCCGACTTCGGCCTCGCCGTTCCGGCGACGATCGGTGATGAGGTGTTCGTGGATACGAACGGTGACGGCGACCGCGATGCGGGTGAGCCGGGTCTGCCCGGCGTGACGATCGAGTTGCGGAGCGGTGCGGCGGTGGTCGACACGGCCACGAGCACGGCCGCTGGCTACGACTTCGCCGGTGTTGCGCCCGGTACCTATGACGTGGTCGTGATCGGTGGCCTGCCCACCGGTGCGGTCAACACGCTGGGTGGCTCGAGCCAGACGGTCACGGTCGGTTCGGGTGACGATGAGAACGATGTCGACTTCGGTTGGTACGTCCCCGCGTCGATCGGTGATCTGGTGTTCGAGGATCTGAATGGCAACGGTGTGTTCGACACCGGTGAGCCCGGGTTTGACGGTGTGACGGTGACGTTGTCGGGTGCTGCGTCGGCGACGCAGGACGCGGTGAATGGTGCGTTCGACTTCGGTGGTCTGGTGCCGGGGACGTACACGGTCACGGTCGACACCGCCGACCTTCCCGCCGGTGTGGTGAACACCCTCGGTGGGGTGTCGCAGACGTTCACGGTGGGTTCGGGTGACGATGAGAACGGTGCGGACTTCGGCTACTTCGAGCCGGCGTCGGTGGGTGATCTGGTGTGGAACGACCTCGACGGTGATGGTGTTCGTGATGTGGGTGAGCCGGGTCTCGATGGGGTGACGGTGTCGATTTCGGGTGTCGCGTCTGATGACACGGCGGCTGGTGGTGCGTATTCGCTGGTCGGTCTGGCGCCGGGGACGTACACGGTTGAGGTGGACACGGCGGATCTGTCGGCTGGTGCGGCGTCGTCGACCGGTGGGTTCACGCAATCGGTGACGGTCGCGTCGGGTGACACCGACCTCGACGTCGACTTCGGTGTGACCATCCCCGCCACGATCGGCGACCTCGTCTTCCAGGACTCGAACGGCAACGGCGTCCAGGATCTGGGCGAGGTCGGCATCGGCGGCGTCGACGTGACGATCACGGGTCCGTCGCATCCGGCAGGCACGACGATCCAGACCGGCACCGATGGCGCCTACTCGTTCACGGGGCTCCTGCCCGGCGACTACACGGTCGTCGTCGACGGTGCGGGCCTGCCGGCCGGCGCGTTCTTCACGACCGCCGGCGGCGACACCCAGACCACGACGCTCACCTCCGGTGAGAACGAGGACGCCGTCGACTTCGGCTACGCCGTCCCGTCGACCATCGGTGACCGTGTGTTCGTCGACGACAACGCCAACGGCACCTTCGATGCCGGCGACACCGGCATCGACGAGGTCACCGTCACGCTGACCGGCATCACGCCCGGTGCCAGCCACACGGCGGGCACGACGCTCACCACGAGCGGCGGCGGACTCTACGACTTCAGCGCTCTCAACCCGGGCACGTACACCGTCGTGCTCGACACCGCCGACACCGACTTCACCGGAGCGCTCGGCTCGACCTTCACGTCGACCACGGGCGGCGTCTCGCTGACCATCACGGTCGGCTCGGCCACCGATGAGAACGACGCCGACTTCGGCTGGTACGCACCCGCCACGATCGGTGATCGCGTCTGGGACGACCTCGACGCCGACGGCAACCAGGACGACGGCGCCACCGGCATCGCCGGTCTCGACGTCACCATCGTCGGTCCGTCGCACCCCGGTGCCGGCACGACGATCCAGACCGGCACCGACGGCGCCTACTCGTTCGGTGGCCTCACGCCCGGCGAGTACACGATCACCGTCACGCCGCCGGCCAGCGCGGTCGCCACCACCGGCGGCTTCACCCGCACGCTCACCGTCGGGTCGGGCGACGACGTCGACACGGTCGACGTCGGCCTGTACATGCCCGCCACCATCGGCGACCTCGTGTTCCACGACGTCGACGGCGACGGCTCGTTCAACGGCACCGATACGGGGCGCACGGGCGTCGACGTGACCATCGTCGGTCCATCGCACCCTGGCGCGGGCACGACCGTGCAGACCGACGGCAGCGGCAACTACTCCTTCGGTGGCCTCGCTCCGGGCGAGTACACGATCACGGTCGACTCGGCCGACCTGCCCGCCGGCGCTGTCTCGACGACCGGTGGCTTCAGCCAGACCGTCACCGTCGAGTCCGGCCAGGATCTCGACACCGTCGACTTCGGCGATGCCGTCCCTGCGACCGTCGGTGACCGTCTCTTCGACGACATCGACGGCGACGGCATCGACGACGGCATCGGGCTCGACGGCGCCTTCGCCGGCGTCGACGTCATGATCACCGGGGGCGCACTGCCCGCAGCCGGCCTCACCGTCCAGACCGACGCCGACGGCGTGTACTCGTTCAGCGGACTCGAGCCGGGCACGTACACCGTCACGGTGGACACCGCCGACCTTCCGGCCGGCGTGGTCAACACACTCGGCGGGACCTCCCAGAGCGTGACCGTCACGTCGGGGCAGGACCTGGACACCGTCGACTTCGGTTGGTACCGACCGGCCTCGATCGGCGATCTCGTGTGGACCGATGCGAACGGCAACGCAACGCAGAACGTCGGCGAGTTCGGTCTCGCCGGCGTCGAGGTCACGCTCTCCGGTGATGCCACCGGCACCGACGTCACGGACGGTTCGGGCGCGTACGACTTCACCGGCCTCGCCCCGGGCACCTACACGATCACGCTGACCGACGGCATCCCCGCCGGCCACACCTCGACCACCGGTGCGAACACGGTGACCGTGACCGTGCAGTCAGGTGACTCCATCGACGACGTCGACTTCGGCCTCGCCGACTTCGTCACGATCGGCGATCGGGTCTGGGAGGACCTCGATGCGGACGGCACTCAGGACGCCGGCGAGACCGACGGCATCGAGAACGTCCAGCTCGAACTGGTCGACATCACCAACACCGTCGTCGACACCGCGACGACCGACGCGGCAGGCGCCTACTCGTTCACGAACGTGCGGCCCGGCACCTACACGGTCCGCGTCGTCGCCGGCACGGCGCCGACCGGTTTCACGGCGACCACCAGCGAGTCGCAGGTCGTCAACGCAACGAGCGGCGTCGACGTCCTCACGGTCGACGTCGGTTACCGGACGACCGGTTCGATCGGCGACCTCGTGTGGGACGACCTGAACGGCAACCGCGTCTTCGACGGCGCAACCGAGTCGGGCCAGGACGGCGTCACCGTCACCCTCCGCGACTCGGGCAACAACGTCGTCGACACCGTGACCACCTCCGGTGGCGGCGCCTACGTCTTCACCGACGTCGAACCCGGCGACTACACCGTCACGATCACCGTCCCGACGAACGCCACGGTGACCACGACCGGCGGCGCAACCCGTTCGGTGACGGTCCTCTCGGGCGCCGCCGAGACCGATGTCGACTTCGGCCTGGCCGTCGACGCGTCGATCGGTGACCTGATCTGGCACGACGTCGATGCCTCCGGTGACGTCGGCGGCAGCGAGGCCGGCATCGGCGGCGTGCTCGTGCAGCTGCGCGACGACGGCGGCAACGTGATCGCCTCCGACACGACCGACGGCAACGGCGCCTACGCCTTCACCGGCCTCACCCCGGGCGACTACTCGGTCACGATCGACGCGACGACGCTGCCCGTCGGCGCCGTGTCCGGCACCCGATACTCGGCGACGACGGCCGACACGCACTCGTTCACGGTCGAGAGCGGTGACGCGATCACCGATGCCGACACCGGCTACGCGACCACCGCCGTCGTCGAGGGCACCGTCTTCGAGGACGACGACGCATCCGGCAGCCTCGATCTGGCCGAAGGCGGCCTCACCGGCATCGACGTTGAGCTCGTCGACGACGGTGGCAACGTCGTCGCCTCCGACACGACCGACGGGAGTGGCGCCTACGCCTTCACCGGTGTACCGCCGGGCGACTACACGGTCCGCGTGGTCGGTTCGACCGTGCCCGCCGGCTTCTCGCCGACGTCACCGACCAGCGTCTCGGTCAGCCCCGAGTCCGACGAGCGAATCACCGACATCGACGTCGGCTACGTCCGCCCCTCGACGATCGGCGACACGATCTGGCACGACCTCGACGCCGACGGCACCGCCGACGCGGGCGAGCCCGGCCTCGACGGCATCACGGTCGAACTGGTCGACGACGGAGGCAACGTCGTCGACACCGAGGTGACCGCCGGCGGCGGCACCTACGCCTTCGGCAACGTCGCACCCGGTGACTACACGGTCCGCGTCGACACGGCGACGCTGCCGACCGGGGTCAACTCCGGCACGCAGTTCGTCGCCAGCAGCGGCGTACCGACGTCGCGGCTGTACACGATCACGTCCGGTGACTCGATCACCGACGCCGACTTCGCCTTCCACACGACCGCCACGATCGGTGACCTCGTCTGGCACGACCTCGACGCCGACGGCAGCTTCGACTCGGTCACCGAGCCGGGCCTCGGAACCGTCACCGTCGAGCTGGTCGACGTCACCAACAGCGTCGTCACCACCGCGACGAACGGCACCGGAGGCTTCACGTTCAGCGGCGTCGCACCTGGCACCTACACCGTGCGCCTCGACCGCACGACGCTGCCCGGCGGCTACTCGTCGACCACCGGCAACGATCCGACGACGATCACGGTCGTGTCGGACGACCTCCGTGACGACATCGACTTCGGCGAGGCGCTGCTCACGGGCGGCCTCATCGGCGACCGAGTCTTCGACGACCTGAACGGGAACGGCGTCGACGACGGCGAGCCGGGCCTCGACGGCGTGACCGTCGAGCTGCTCGACGCCGCCAACGCGGTCGTCGCCACCCGCACCACGACCGGTGGCGGCGGCTACAGCTTCGCCAACCTCGCTCCCGGCGCGTACACGGTGCGCGTCGACGGCTCGACCGTTCCCGCCCGGTACGTGTCGAGCACCGGCGGGCTGACCCAGTCGACGACGCTCCTGTCCGGCACGATCGACCGCGACCGCGACTTCGGTTTCGTCGCCCCTGCGACGGTCGGCGACCTCGTGTGGCACGACCTCGACGGGGATGGCGTGCAGGACGGTGGCGAGCCGGGTCTCGGCGGCGTGACCGTCGAACTCCGCGACGGCGGCAACAACGTCATCGCCGCCGACACGACCGCTGCGGACGGCTCGTACTCGATCGACGTCGCACCCGGCACCTACTCCGTCGTGCTCGACCCGACGACGATCCCGAGCGGCGCCAACTCCGGCATCGCGATGACTGCGACAAGCGCTCCAGGCGGCTCGATCACCGTCGTCTCCAACGACGCCGTCACGACCGCCGACTTCGGGTTGGCCACGACCGCCCGCATCGGCGACACGATCTTCGACGACCTGAACGGCGACGGCGAT
>JBCBDK010000056.1:6947-12217 GCA_038529675.1 Actinomycetota bacterium | reverse complement strand
CATCAGGAACGGCCCGAAGAACAACGCCACGAACGCAGGGTCGAGCGTGCGACGGAAGCGGCGTACGACGAGCACCACACTCGCGAACAGCCAGACCGAGCCCATCATCACGAGGCGGATCCGCAGCAGCAGCGACCGCTCGGGTGAGCTCCCGCCCGAGCGCTCGGAGACGTTCGCGCCCACAACACCACCGACATCGCCGACCGAGCCGGTCAGCTTGTCGAGGTGGCCGAGCCAATAGGCCTCGGCACCGAACGCCAACCACGTCCCGACGCCGACGAGCAGCAACGGGCCGAGCAGTCGCGGGCTGATGCGGCCGAGCAATCCCAGCCCGGTGAGCGCGAATCCGAGCAGCACCGGCGTCAGCTGGTGGGTGATCACCAGCGCGCCCATGGTGATCGCGACGCCGAGGTAGACGGCGACCGCCGTGGCGCCCGAGACGCCGACGTCGGTGACCGCCGGCGGTGCGAGCAGACGCCGCACCCAACGCTGTCGCGACGGATCGGCGGGGAACGCCTTCAGGACGATCGCAACGAGGGTGGTGGCGATGACGAATCCGACCGCCTGCGGTGCGAAGTAGTCCTGGCCGATCCAGTTGGCGATGACGAAGATGCCCGCCGCGAGATTCGCCTGACGGCGACTGGCCTTGAGGACGCGCGCCAGGTTCCAGAGCGCGACGATCGCTGCGAGGTTGATGACGATCGGTGCGAACCGGACCAGCCACAGCGTGCTGTCGGTCCCGGCGATCCGCTGGAGGAACGCAGCGGTGGTGAAGAAGCCCGGCCACGAGAATCGTGCGTCGACGAGCGGCAGGAGTTCGCCGTCGGCTGCGATCTGGTCGGCGAAGCCGACGTGCAGCCACGCCACCGCGAATCGGGGATGTGGTGACACGAACCCGGGCAGACCGTGGAGCACCACGACGGCGGTCGTCAGGTGCACCCACGCCGCTCGGTGGTCGTCGCGGACGACGGCGGCGACGAGCGACACGAGGATGAGGGCGACGCCGAGGAAGAACGCCGCCGGCAACGCGCTGAACCACCCGAGGCCGTCGACGTCGTCGATGTCGGCTCGTGCCATCCCGAACACCGCCATCGGGATGCCGACGATGAACGCACCCCAGTGCCGAGCGAGCAGACGCAGACCATCGTCGGTCCACCATCCGCCGACCAGCGGCGGTGGCCCGTCATCGTCGTCCGAGTGTTCGGCGGCCGCGGCGCGAGCGACCGCCGGCGCGCGATCGCGCCGCTCGAAGCGACGCCGGACAGCCGCTCGGTCCTCGCCCAGATCGACCGCATCGGCGCGGGCGAGATCGGTCGTCGGATCGAACGATGCGGCCGCGGGCGGCGCGCCGACGAGCGGCTGAGGGCGGATGTAGATGAGGCTCGCCGCGCTGGCGAGCGCGAACACCAGCCCGATCAGCTCGGGCCGGTCGGCGACGAGCACGGCGACGACGCCGATGAGCAACGTGACCGCTCGCATGATCTGCTTGCGGCTCACCTCGACCATGTCGCCGACGAAGCGCACCCGCGCCATTCGGCACTCGGCGATCGCCGCCGGCACGAGCCCGATGATGCCCAGCGCGAGCACCCAGGTGCCCTCGGAGGCGTACTCGGGGCTGGCCAGGCGGAGCAGCGGGTTCGCGAGGAGCGCGCCGACGATCGCGCCGGGAACGAACAGCCACAGCACGAACCGTGTCGTCCGGCGAGCGACCTGCTCCGCGCGCTCGGCGTCGTGCGACATCTCGGAGAGCATCAGCCGGGAGATCGCGGTCAATGCGAGTGCGGCCACGGTGAGAATCGACCACGGCACGCCGACGTAGGCGGCTCGCTCGGCGCCGATGACCTCGACGACCACGATCGGGACGAGCCGCAGCGACAACATCGTCGCCATGGCTCCGGCGAGGTCGGAGCTGGCGTACTTCACCATCGGGCGGACCGGTACCGGCTCGGTCGAGCCCGACTGGAGGAGACCGCCGAACAGCGCCCGGTTGATGATGAGGATCGCTGGGACCGCAGGGAGCGTCCAGGCCAACAGGATCCCGGCGTCGCCCGGCACAAGCAACATCAGCGGGAGCAGCGCGAGTTTGGCGACCGAGGTGATGCCGTTCTCGATCGGCAACCAGTGCGCACGGCGTACGGCGACGAGCGCACCGTCCTGCAGGGCGAACACGACCCATACCGGGATCGACGCCGCGGTGACGATCGTGAGCGAGAGGTCGCCGCCGTCGATGATCGAGCCGCCTCGCGCCAACCCGATCAACACGGTCACGGCAGCAGCCGCCGCTGCTCCGACCAACGCGATGCGATAGCTCGACTGGACGATGTGCCGCTGGTCCGCGCCGGCGGTCGGCAGGAACCGACTGAAGGCGGTGGCGAGATTGAGCTGGGCCACGAACGACAGCGCGATCAGCAGCGACGACGCCGCGACGACGACGCCGACGGTCCCGTCGTCGTAGAGTCGTGCGGCGAGCAGCCAGAACGCGGTGCCGAGTGCACCCGTCGCGACCGTGTTCCCGAGGACGGCGACGGCCGACTTCTCGAGGTGGCGGCTCTGCGGCGGCGCGCCCGATGCGGTCCCGACGGTCTCCTCGGTCGTCACGACGACCTCGCGTTCGTCTGCAACAGGACCGTGGCGACGCCGGCGGCACAGCCGACCGCCCACCCCTGGATCGCCGCTTCCCACGCCCACCCGAGGCGGGTCGCGAGCAGGAACGAGGTGAACACCATCGCCACCACGCTCAGCACGCACGATGCCAACACCATCAGCGACGAGACGGTCACGTCGACCGCACGCAGGATCGTCCAGCCGGGAACGAACACCACGAACACGAGTGCTGCGACCGGCCGGATGGCGACCGAGGTGTCGAGCCAGACCGAGATCGAGACCACGAGGGACACGACGAGCGCGACGACATCGGCACCGATCACACCGGCCGGTGTCGCCCGCCCGTCGCCGATCACGTGGCAGCCCTCAGCGTGCCGGTGGGCGGGGCGATGTCGGTGGCGGTGTCCGGGTCGGTGGGTGGAGCGGGTCTCGTCGTGTGTGCGCCGACGGGGAGTTCCATGACGGTGGTCTCGACGGCACCGTCGACGCCGCGTCGACCGAACCGACCGCGGGCGTACCCGAAGACGGTGGTCGCGAGGCCGACGACGAGCATCGCCGCCTGGGCGAGCGAGTCTCGCCGGTGCGGACCGGTCAGGCCCGCGAGGAGACGGCGGAGCACGCCGCTGGGCAGCGTTCGGGTCGCATACGAACGTTCCGCGTCGAGCGCGTCGCTGCCACCGCTCACGTCGCTGATGGTCGCCTTCGACCGGCCCTCGGCGCTGCAGCGCGACCGGAAGTACGCAACCGTTCCGCGGCCGGCACCGACCTCGTGATCGACCACCGAGGACGGTTCGTACATGACACGCCACCCGGCATCCCTCGCTCGGATCGAGAGCTCGGTCTCCTCGCCACCGAGCGGCACCGTCCCGACACGACCCACGCCGGAACGGAAGAGGCCGACCTGTTCGAACACCTGGCGCCGAGCGGCCATGCTGGCGCCGATGGGGTTGCGGATCTCGGCCGTGGTCGTGGGCTGACCGCGATAGCTGCAGCCGACGACCCAGAGGAACTCGTCGGGGAACCAACGCGGCACCCCGCCCACCCAATCCGGCACGATGCGGCCGCCGGTCACGCCGACGCCGTCGTCGGCGAACGGATCGAGGAGGCCGGTCAGCCAGCCGTCGCGGGCGACCGCGTCGTCGTCGAGGAAGGCGATCAGGTCGTGGCTCGCTGCGAACACACCGGTGTTCCGGGCGCCCGACAACCCCTGCTCGAAGCGGTTGGCGAGCACCACGTGGTCCGGCCACGCCGAGCGGGCTCGTTCGAGGAGTTCGTCGTGGTGATCGACGACGACGATCAGCTCGGCAGGAGTGTCCTGTGCGTCGACGGACGCGACGGCGCGACACATCACGTCCCACCGGTCGAGCGTGTACACGCAGATGATGACCGTCGCGTTCATTGAGGTCCGCCTCCTTTCAGAACAGCGGTGAGCCTACCGGCGCCGCAGCCCACCGAGGGCGCGAATCGCCACCTGGCGTGCGCGACCACCACGCTGCGCAGCGACCGAGCCGGTGGCGCAGCTCAGTCCAGCGACGCCAAGTACTCCTCGAGCTCACGCTCGTGGGCGGCGAAGTGCTCGTGGAGCCGGCGTTCGGTGGCGTGGTCGAATTGGGGCCGGCCGCCGGCGCCCATGTCGTTGGGTGCGAGCCGCTCGGGCTCGAACGGAGCGAGGCCGGCGAACGCGACCGTCTCGGCGAGCGCGGCTCGTGGCTCGGCGAACATCTCCTCGGATCGGAGGATCAGCACGCGGTCGCGACCGAAGATCTCGTGGCATCGGCGGAGCTGCCCGGCGTACTCGCCGCGTGCGACGTAGGAGAAGTGCCGCCACGCGAAGCCGGTGTGGTCCGGATCGAGTTCGAGACGTTCGAGATCGGGGCCGATGCGCTCGGCCTCGAGGTCGAGCGCTCGTGCGAAGTCGGGCTCGGGCTCGTAGCCGAGGCGGCGCTCGTGGAGAAAGTGTGAATACGCCCGCTTGATCGGGTCGCGCAGGAGCACGACGATGCGCACATCGGGCAGGTCGTCGGCGAGACGGCGGAGTGCGTGCGGGTGGAACAGATACCCCGGGCTCGCTTCGAGCGTCAGTGCCGCGCCGTGGTCGGCGGACGGGAAGTGACCGAGATACCAGCCCAACCCTCGGTCGTACCGATCGTCGAAGAAGTGGAGTTCTTTGGTCAGCGGCGTCGCCACGTCGGGGTGGAGTGCCAGCTGGTGGAACAGGTAGGTCGTCCCGGCCTTTTGCGCGCCGACGATGATGAGCGACGGCCGCATCCGGTCGGGCTCACGGCGGTACCGGAGCCGTGCGAACTGGCCCACCCCTGCGTCGCGCCACGCGATCAGGCGACGTCGGGCCGCCGGCGAGGTGGCCGGCGACAGCACGCGCTTGAGCCGGCGCTCGATGCCACTCATGGTCGCGAACGCGCTCGTTCGGTGGATGACCCCCTCATCGACGGGCAATCTATGGCGAGCGCCGGTCAGTCCGCCAACGACAGACGTCTCGCTCCGCGAAGGGAGTCGACCTCGACGGCGCCCGACGGCGGCCGGCTCGGCTCGGCGGGACCGTTCGACGGCGGCGACGACGGGTCGCTCGGCGGCCGGGTCGCGGGCGGCCCGTCGGACGGCGGCGACGTGCTCGGCGGCTGGGTCGAGGGTGGCGGATCGGTGCCGGG
>JBCBDK010000056.1:0-6847 GCA_038529675.1 Actinomycetota bacterium | reverse complement strand
CGGACGGCGGCGACGTGCTCGGCGGCTGGGTCGAGGGTGGCGGATCGGTGCCGGGCGGGTCGGTGTCGGGGGGATCCGTGTCCGGCGGGACGACGTCGGCGGGCGCGGTCGGTTGACCGTCGTCGTCATCGCCCTCGCACGACCACCCGGCCGGCCCGTCGTCGACGACTCAATACCAGGAGTCGTAGGCGCCGAGGTCGGCTCGGCCGCTCTGCAGACCGCGGTTGGCGAAGTCGGTGCGCGACACACGTGTCGAGTCGGCGGCGTTGACGGCCGGGCTGCCGCGCTTGAGCCGGAAGTTGCCGCGGTTCGCGTTCTGGAACCGCGGGTCGGCGGTGATGGTGAGACGCTCGGCGTCGGCCACGGTCTGGTTCGACGCCCGGATGATCTGCACCAGCGGATCGCCGGGACCGACGCTCCACGCGAGGTTCGGTCCGAGCGTGACGTTGCCGTTCGCGAACAGCGCCTTCTCCTCGGCCACGAAGATGTTGTTGCGCACCTCGAGCACGCCGTTGCCGCACCCGCCTCCGCACACGACGCCCTGGCTGCGTGCACCGGTCTGGTACGTCGTGTTGTGCAGGACGCGTGTGGAGCGCACCGGGCCGAACCCGTCGTCGGCGCCGCGGGTCGTGATGAACCGCGAGTCGGGCTGGTCGGTCACGAAGATGTTGCGTTCGAACAGGTTGTTCGATGCCTTCTTCGCCGCCGAACTGCCGAGCTCGGAGAACACACGGTCGCCTTCGGACCGATTGTGGTGGATGGAGGTGTTGGTCGCCTCGTAGAGCTCGATCGAGTTGCTGTGCAACTTGTAGCCCTGGTTCCGGCAGCTCGCCGTGTTGTCGCGGAGGCGGTTGTAGGCGATCTCGTTGCCGTCGCTGCGAACCAGCACACCCCACGCACCGAGGTCGCGGGCCGGGTTCGATCCGAACGACGTGAGCACGTTGTTCTCGAAGATGTCGTTGTCGAGGATCTTGTTGTTGCTCGAGCGCGTCGACAGGTGGACACCCGCCGTGGCGCCCGATGCCTCGCTCTTGGTGATCGTGACGTTGCTGGCGCCGCCGGTGAGGTTGAAGCCGTACACCTCACCGATGGACTGGCCGCACGCGATCTGGTTGAACGGCCGCCAGTGCACGCGCAGGCCGCGGACGATCAGATGCGAGCCGGTGATCTTGACGACGCTGTTCTTTCCGTCGCGCAGCAGTGGTTTCGAACCGCTGCCGTAGTTGCCGATGAGGATTCGCTTCGTCGACGTACCGGACCATGCGATGTCGAGCCGGTCGCCGGTCCAGGTGCAGTTGCGTTCGAGCAGCAGCTTGTCGCCGGGACGCAGCTCGGCCTGCTCAGCGCGAGTGAAGGACCTCCACGCCTTCGACGGGCTCCGGCCGGTGGCGCCGTCGTTCCCGCGGCAGCTCAGGTAGTAGGTGGTGCTGGCCGCTTCGACGGGCGTCGACGCGACGATGGCCGCGCCAGCGAGCGTCGACGCAGCGACGAGCGCTGCGAACCAGGTCGATCGTCTCCCCACTCCCACCGAGGTTCTCATCGGACCGCTCCCGGGCGCCCTGGAGCGTTGTCATGACACTGCAACAAGACCGTCACATAACGAACCCTATCGTCATCATCGCAGTGACCGGTGACTCAGCCGCCGCAGGTGTCCGGCCGCCACGGTGACGTCGTGATGATCGCCGCGATGCGGCGAGGGTGCTCGTCAGCGTCGCACGGCCTCGACGACCTGGTCGCCGAGCGCACGGATCTCGGGGGCCCAGCGTCCACGCCGTTCGAGCCCGGCGCGGGCCGACTCGAGCGCGACGAGGAGTGACGACGCATCGCGCCGCGCCAGCCAGACGCCGTCGACGCGTCGAACGAGTCGATCGGCGATCTCCTGGCCGGCGACGATGCCGGCGGCACCGCGGGCGACCGCGGTGGCAGCGAAGTGCGCATCGGGTCCGTGGGGCGCGATGACCACGTCGCACATGTCGAGCAGTTCGTCCTGCACGTCACCGCGCTCGATGGTCATGAGGTCACGGCGCGGGGCATCGGCGATGATCCGCTCGACCTCGTCGCTCGAGGTCTGGATGACGAACCGCCAGTCCGACACCGCCTCGCCGGCCATCGAGTTGATCGCCCGAACCACGAGTTCGGTGAACGCGACATCGCCGTCGCACACCGCGAGGGCCACCGAACGCTCGTGCGTGTACTCGACGGCCTTGGCCGCGACCCGGTCGTGGGCGATGCGCGAGAGGAGTTTGTCGACGATCGGGCTCGCCGGGCGAGTCTCGGACCGCAGGTCGTGCAGCACGACGCGCTCACCGCGCAGCCGGGCGACGAGCCCCGACGTGAGCGCCAGCGTCGGACGACCCTCGTCGAACACGGTCAGGATCGTGTTGTCGTGCTTCGGCCGAACACCGAGCGCCGTCGACAGACGTGCGGTCGGGATGGCCTTGCCGGACGGGGAGAATCCGAGCAACGTGCTCGGACCGATCGCACCCGGCAACTCGTGCTCGGACCGGATGCCGCCGGTGAAGGCGACGGTGACGCCACCGTCGTCGGTGAGCTGCTGTGCGGTGTATCGAATCTGTTCGGCGACCCACTTCGGGGCGGCGCCGGCGACGACGAAGAGGCTCTTCACGACCGATTCCCCTTCGCGAGCGAGCGCTTGGTACGCAGGTCGTCGGCGGTCGTGGTGATGATCGTGCGCAGGACGCGCAGGCCGTCACGGATGGCGTGCAGGTTGCTCGAACCGTGCACACGATGGAACTCGTAGCTCGGGACCTCGACCACCGACAGCTGCTGGTGTGCGACGGTCATGTTGAGTCGGGTCTCGACCTCGAAGCCGTCGACGTCGGCGCCGATCACGTCGAGGCAGTCACGCCAGAAGGCGTTGTAGCCGTAGCAGAGGTCGGTGTAGTTGGTCTGGCACACCATGTTGACCGCGGCGGTCAGGCCGAGGTTGCCCAGCCGACGGATGAGCGTGAGGTCGACGCTGCCCCCGCCGGTGATGAACCGCGAGCCCTTGGCGAAGTCGGCACCGGCGACCAGCGCGTCGACGAACTGCTGGATCTCCGCAGCGTCGGCCGAACCGTCGGCGTCGAGCATGACGATGATGTCGCCCGTCGATTCGGCGAAACCGCGACGCAGCGCCGCACCCTTCCCCTTCGCGGTCTCGAGCACGACCCGGACGTCGGCCCGAAGATGCGACGCGATGTCGATCGTGTCGTCGTTCGACCGACCGTCGACGATGATCACCTCGGTGACGCACTCGGGCAGACGGCACAGCGCGTACGGCAGGTTGCGTGCCTCGTTCAGCGTCGGCACGACGACCGAGACCGTCGGCTGCTCGGGTCGCAGATGCCGTGGCAACGACGCGTCGATGCGTCGTTGCCGGGTGTGCTCAGCCGCCGCTGAGCCGTGTTCGATCACCGCAGTGTCGATCGAAGTCATGGGTTCCGCCCTCCTCGATTCGGACTGAGTCCGCCTGTTCGCCTTGCCATCCGAATCGGACGACACGGCGAGACTACGCACGCCCGCCGCAGAACGGGAGAGGAATTGCCGAATTTGTGGTCAGAAACCACGCTTCGCGGCGGGTCGTGGCCGAAACGGACGCTGAGCGTAGCGGTGGACGCCGCAACGTCACCGAATACCACCTGCAGCGTCAGCGTGCGACGAACCGTGCCCGTCGATCGAGTTTCGCTCGGCCGGTCGCGCCGCGTCGCAGGATGCTGTCGGCGACCCGCAACCGTCGCCGACGCCGCGCGGTCGCACGCAGCCCGGCCGGCGCGAGCGATGGAAGCGGCGGCGTCACGAACGGTTCGTGAAGCCCGCGCAGCCCACGCACCACGTCGTGCAGTCGGACCTGCTCCGGTCGGAGCGACTCGGTGACCGGAGTCGCCGTCGAGCTGCTGGCGCGGTTGCGGGGCCGTACGAGTCCGCGGGCCGCGGACAGGCGTTCGGCCGGGATTGTGCCGGCGGCGCCGGTCGGGCCGGCGAGCACGGTCGAGGCGAGGCCGGCGGCCAGCTCGTCGATCACCTCGGCCGGGCGATCGAGCAGCTCGTCGTACTCGACGAACAGACAGGTTCGTCCGTCGAGCGCCCGCAACAACGACGACGTGTAGATCTCCCACAGTCCTGCCGCGAGGTCCTGCGAATAGCCGTTGCGGTGCCGCAGTGACCGGACCACGTGGTTCGGGTCGCGGTGGACGACGACGGCGACGTCGTCAGGCCCCAGCGACGGTTCCCACGCTCGCATGAGCAAGCACTGGCGAGGATCCTTCACGAACCACGGCCCCGTGAACTGCGACAGGAACGCGTCGATGTCCGCGGTGGCACCGTGCACCACGGTCCCGGGGATCGACGAGGCCGGGTCAGGCGGCGCGGACGCAAAGCCGCGGAGCTCACGCAGCAGCCGATCGTGGAGTTCCACGATCGGCTGCTGCTCCCAGTACCCGTCGCTGTTGAACTCGTCCGCGCCGAACATCGTCGTCGGGTCACCACCGTCCAGGCCGAGAGCATCGAGGACGCCCGTGACGACCGAGGTTCCCGAGCGATGCATGCCGAGAACGAGGACGCCCGCCGGGCGTGACCTCCGAGGCGACGTCGAGACGCCCAGGTGGCGCGACTCGTTCATGTCGGAATCACCGAGAACACGGCGTTGAGGCCGTGCGGTTCGAGGTCGATCTCGTCGACGAGACGCCAGTCGTCGCGTCGGTAGCGGGCGATGCGGGTCGGTGCCTGGGGCACGCCTTTGGTGCGGATCCACGACACGGTGTGACGAAGTCTGGTCGGTCGAATTCGTGAGAAGCCCACCCAGCACGTGTGCTCGGTCGGCAGGATGCCGCGACACCATCCGAGGATCGTGTCGGCACCGTCGGGATGCGTGAGCCGATGTCGCTCGGTCACGCGCAGTGAGTCGGCGTCCGCGAGCACGACCTCACCGTCCACGGTCGTGAACCAGATCCCCTCGGCGGTGGGGAGTCCGTCGTGCACACGTTCGCCGCCGATGTCGATCCGACGCGACGGGTCGGCGACGGACACCGCGTCCTTCAGCTCGAACCGGGTGGCCCACGGCTCGTCGCCGAGGAGGAACACCTGATTGGGATGCGCCCGGTGTGGCTTCAGGTTGACGCCCTGTCGGTAGTCCAGGGCCGGATCGTGGAGCGACCACGTGTCCTCGCCGAGCACGTTCCACTCACCGACCAGCTCCCCATCGAGCGTGACCTCCATCACCGTCTCGAGCCCGGAGTTCGCGACGAGCAGCGTGCCGGTCGCGGTCGGGCGGACGTGGTGGACATCGTTGAAGTGCGACAGCGACACGTGGGCCACCTCGTCGAACGAAGGCAGCGAGTAGACGAGCACCTCGGTCTGGGTCGAGCAGTACAGCCGATCGCCGACACGTGTGGCCGACTTGAAGAGCACAGCATCGCCGTCCTGGTGGGTGCCCGGTTTCGACACGTACTCGTGCACGACCTCGACGCCGTCCGGCGCGACCCGCAGGATCACGCCGGTGTCGTAGCCGTACCAGCCGTCGCCGAGCTCACGCAGCGACCGGTCTCGGCGCTGGCGCCCACCGACCACGTACACCGGCTCGAAGTGGCCTGCGACGACGTCGGCCGGCTGCATGCGGCCCGCTCGCTCCTGCATCACACCGATCGCTTCCATCGCACCGTGGTCATCGCCCGTCGTCCACCCGTCATCGACGCGCCGTCACGCCCGACGTCGGCACCGGCGACCCGATGCGATCGAGCGTCGGTGCCCGAACATGACAACATGCCCCTCGGCGCGGCGCGAGGGCAGACTCTAGTCGTGCGCTCGCCGAGATGGTTCGGCGAGCGGCGGGTGGCGAGCCTCGGTCGCCGTGATCGAGACGGGAAGGAGGGCGGTCGGTGGCCGGCGAGCAACAAGGCATGCACGTGACGATGGTGTGCGCACGGTTCCCACCGCTGATCGGTGGAACCGAGGCGCACGTCTACGAGCTCGGCCGCCGTCTGATCGAGCGGGGTCATCGCGTCGACGTGGTGACGACGGTTGCCGACGCCGCCCGCGCCGGTACGTCGAACGAGGAGGGCGTGGAGGTTCACCGTGTCCCGACGCGGTTCTCCCGATCGGACCTCCACTTCGCTCCCACGCTGCGAAGCACGGTCGAGCGGGTCGGTGGCGACCTGATCCACGTGCAGGGGTATCACACGTTCGTCGCGCCGATGGCGATGGCCGCGGCCGACCGCATCGGTCGGCCGTACGTGGTCACCTTTCACTCCGGCGGCCACTCGTCGCGGTTCCGTCGAGCCGTTCGGCCGATTCAGCAGCGGATCTTGCGGTCGCAGCTCGAGCGGGCTGGCGCGCTGATCGGCGTGTCCGCGTTCGAGTCGGCCTTCTTCACCCGTCGGCTCGGGCTCGCCGATGATCGGATCGAGACCGTTCCGAACGGCGTTGCCCCGGAGTTCGTCGACGTCGGTCGCAACGCGATGAGGCGGCGCTCCGGCTCTCCACTCGTCGTCAGCTTCGGACGCCTCGAGGAGTACAAGGGTCATCACAAGGTGATCCGGGCGTTCGCCCGACGCCACCAGGCTCTGGCGGGCGCCCGACTTCGGCTCGTCGGCGCCGGCTCGCAGCGCGAGGTGCTCGCCACCCTGGCCGAGGACCTCGGGATCAGCGACCGGGTCGAGTTCGTCGCGGTTCCGTACGGCGATCGCGCCGGGCTGGCGGCCGAGTTGGGGGCCGCCGACGTCGTCGTGCTCATGAGCAGCTACGAGTCACAGGGCATCTCGGGTTACGAAGCACTTGCGACCGGGGCACGTCTCATCGTCGCCGACGGGTCGGCGCTGACGGAGCTCGGGTCGTTTCCGGGCGTCGAGGT
>JBCBDK010000055.1:0-12225 GCA_038529675.1 Actinomycetota bacterium | reverse complement strand
GCATCGTCGGCTTGACCGCCGGGTATCTGCGCGGTCGCGTCGACGCGGTCACGTCGCTCCTCGTCGACGTCGCGCTCGCCTTCCCCGGGCTGGTCCTGCTGATCGCCGTCCGGGCCACGTTCGGCAACTCGATGTTCGTCTTCATCGTGCTGTTCGCCCTCACGAGCATCCCGCCGTACGCGCGGATCGTCCGCGGGGCGACGTTCGCGCTCGCCGAACGCGACTTCGTCGACGCGGCGTCGTCGCTCGGTGCGCGTCGTCGACGGATCCTGTTGCACGAGCTCGCGCCGAACATCGTGCTGCCGGTGCTGTCGTTCGCATTCATCGGGTTCGCGTTGGTGATCGTCGCCGAGGGCGGACTCGCGTTCATCGGGTTGTCGCTCGACGAGCTCACCTGGGGGCTGCTCATCGCGGACGGCGCGGGCGAGATCGCCGAACACCCGCACCTGGCGCTGATCCCTGCGACCGTGATGTTCCTGACGATCCTCGCGTTCAACCTCGTCGGCGACGGCCTGCGACGCCGCTCGGCTCCTCGTGAGGTCGTCACCCGGCGGCGCCTCGTCGCCGGGCCGCCGGCGCCCGACCGGGATCGCGCGCCAACCGTTGGCGACCGCGCCGACGATGCCGTGCTCCGCATCGCCGACCTCCACACCACGCTGCACACGCCCGACGGCGACGTCCGTGCGGTCGAGGGAGTGTCGTTGGGTGTGCGCCGCGGCGAGACCCTCGCCGTCGTCGGCGAGTCCGGGTCGGGCAAGACGATGATCCTCCGATCGATCGTCGGCGCGTTCCCACTCGCCGACGTCACGAGGTCCGGCGACGTCGAGGTGGCCGGCGTCGACATGCTCCGCGCGCCCGCCGCCACGATCCGGTCGACCCTCGGGACACGGATCGGAATGGTCTCCCAGAACCCCTTGACCGCGCTCAACCCGGTCCGCCGTATCGAGCACCAGTTGGTCGAGCCGATGCTGGTGCACGGTCGCCTCGACCGGACCGAGGCCCATGCTCGTGCGCTCGATCTCCTGCGTCGCGTGGGTATCCCGGCGCCCGAGCGTCGGCTGCGCGACTACCCCCATCAACTGTCCGGCGGGATGCGTCAGCGCGTCACGATCGCCATCGCCCTCGCGAACGAACCCGATCTGTTGCTCGCCGACGAGCCGACGACCGCGCTCGACGTCACCGTGCAGGCGCAGATCCTGCGGCTGCTCGCAGACCTCCAGCGCGAACAGGGGATGGCGATGGTGCTCGTCACCCACGACCTCGCCGTGGTGCGGGGCTCAGCGGATCGCGTGGCGATCGTCTACGGCGGCCGCGTCGTGGAGACCGGCGCCACCGACACGATCTTCTCCGCGCCCCGCCACCGTTACACGGTCGCGCTGCTCCGGTCGGTCCCCGATCTGTCGCTCCCGCCGCACAGCGAGCTCGAGGTGATCGATGGGCTCCCGCCGTCGCTGCTGCACCCGCCCACCGGCTGCCGCTTCGCCCCCCGCTGCGACGCGGCGACCGACCGGTGCCGCACCGAGGAGCCGCCGACCACCACGACGTCGGACGGCACGCACCGGTTCCGCTGCCATCACCCGGTCGAGCAGCCCATCGGGACCTCGTCATCGAGCGCGGTCGCGCACGCGGACCCGGTCGACGCGGGCACCGCCTCGGTCGCCATCGGGGATGAGGGGTCGGCGTGACGAACGAGCCGGTGCTGTCCGTCGAAGGCCTCGTCGTCGAGTTTCCTGCCCGCCGCGGTCAGACCGTGCACGCGGTGACGGGCGTCGACCTCGAGCTCGCCCGAGGCGAAACACTCGGCCTCGTCGGTGAGTCGGGCTGCGGGAAGAGCACGACCGGGCGAGCGATCATGCGCCTCACCGAACCCGTCGCAGGGCGGATCCGGCTCGACGGGGAGGACCTGACCGCCCTGTCGGGTGATGCGCTGCGCCGACTCCGACGACGTATGCAGATGATCTTCCAGGATCCGGTGTCGTCGCTGAATCCTCGGCGCCGCGTCCGGGAGATCGTCCGCGAGGGGATCGACATCTGGTCCGAGGAGTTCGACGACGTCGACGCGGCTGAGCTCGACGACCGCGTCGCCGCGGTCGTCGATGCGGTCGGCCTCGACGCGAACGCAGGCGACCGGCGCCCGCACGAGTTCTCCGGCGGGCAGTGTCAGCGGATCTGCATCGCCCGGGCCCTGGTGCTCGAACCGGAGGTGTTGATCCTCGACGAGCCCGTCTCCGCGCTCGACGTCTCGGTGCAGGCCCAGATCCTCAATCTGCTCGAACGGTTGAAGCGCCAGTTCGACCTGACGATGCTGTTCATCAGCCACGACCTCGCCGTGGTGAAGAACGTGTCCGATCGCGTGATGGTGATGTACCTCGGACGGGTGTGCGAGGTCGCGCCGACGGCCGAGCTGTTCCGCTCGCCGAGGCATCCGTACAGCCAGGCGTTGCTCGCGTCGATCCCGGGCGTCGACGCCGGCGAGCGGTGGGGTCTTCCGCCTGCCGGCGACCTGATCTCGGGTGAGATCCCGTCGCCGCTCGACCCGCCGTCGGGCTGTCGGTTCCGCACGCGCTGCCCACACGCGAGCGACCGTTGTGCCACCGAGGTGCCGGAGCTGGAGGAGGTCGCGCCCGGCCACCAGGTGGCGTGCCATCACCTCGACGTGTCTACGCTCCGCACATGAAGATCTGGCGGCTCCAGGAACTCGGCGATCCGATCGATCAGCTCTCGATGGTCGACGAAGCACCGCCGTCGGCCGGCGACGGCGAGGTCCTCGTCGACGTCGAGGCGGTCGGCCTCGCCTTCCCCGACGTCCTGCAGTGCCGTGGTCAGTATCAGGTGAAGACCGGGCCTGGTCACGTGCCCGGTGGCGAGACCTGCGGGACGATCGCGGCGATCGGCGCCGGAGTCGAAGGTCTCGAGGTGGGTCAGCGAGTCGCGTTCCTCGGGGGTGGCCTGGCGGAGCAGGTCGTGATGTCGGCGTCCGGTGTGTTCGCGGTGCCCGACGGGGTCACGCCCGAGCAGGCGGCCGCACTCCCGATCAACTACTGCACGACCTGGTTCGCGCTCCACGACCGGGCGAAGCTGCAGGCCGGCGAGACCGTGCTCATCACCGGTGCGGCAGGCGGCACCGGCACGGCGGCGATACAACTGGCGAAGGCCGCCGGCGCCCGCACGATCGCGATCGCCGGTGGCGCGACCAAGTGCGACCTGCTGCGGGAACTGGGTGCCGACGTCGTGATCGACCATCGCGACACCCCCGACTTCGTCGACGCGGTCCGAGCAGCGTCGGGCGGTGGCGTCGACGTCGCCTACGACCCGGTCGGCGGCGACACCTTCCACCAGGTGCGTCGATGCATGGGATGGGACGGCCGGCTGCTCGTGATCGGCTTCGTCGCGGGCATTCCCGAGATGGCCACGAACCACATCCTGCTGAAGAACTACTCCGTGGTCGGTGTGCACTGGGGCGCGTCGGTGGCGAAGTTCCCCGACTCGCTCCGCGAGCAGATGACGACACTGCTCGACATGGCGGCGGCGGGCACGGTCGACCCGCCCCTCTTTCCGCCGTACGCGTTCGACGATGCGGCGCGAGCGCTGCAAGACATCGCCGAGCGAAAGGTGCACGGCAAGTCCGTCGTCCGTCTCTGACGGCCGCTGCGATCGCGGTCGTCGAGCGATGTGCTCGCGTCCGAGGGTCCGACCGTCAGAGTGTCAGGCGTCCGACGACCTCGCCGTCCTCCACCGCGCCCGTCGGTTCGAACCCGAGTGAGAGGTAGAGCGGCTCGGGCGAACCAGGGCCGGGCACCCAACTCGTCTCGATCGCCGGCACACTCCATGACCGGATCTCGTCGATGACGAGTTCGACTGCGCGGCGTCCGATGCCGCGGCGCTGGTGCAGCCGGTCGACGAGCAGCCGCCAGAGGTAGGCCTCGGGTGCGGCGGCGTTCGGTTCTGCGACCATCAGGAAGCCGACGAGTTCGCCGTCCGCTTCGATCGCACGCGCCCACGCGACGATCGGGTGGCCCTCGTGCGGTTCGGGTGCGAACGCATCGGCGAGCGACGTCGCGGTGGTCGCGACGAACCGCTCCTGGCTCCGATGTGTCGCGAGCCGCAGCACCGTGCGGACGTTCTCGTGGCCGATCTCGACGAGGCGGATCTCGTCGGGTGTCGCGTTCGGCCGATCGCGCCAGGCAACCCAGTCCTCGCGTGTCATCGCGTACCACCAGTCGTCGGAGTTCTCCACCGTTCCGTCGTGGTGGTCGAGCCAGAACGAGTTCCGCGTGTGACCCTCGAACACCATCCCGACGCGTTCTGCGACACGGATCGACGCAAGGTTGTCGGGGTGCATCTGTGCGGAGACCCTCGACACGCCGACGCTGTCGAAGCACCATTCGGCCAGTGCGGCCGTCGCCTCGGTCGCCACACCGCGACCGCGGGCCGCGGGAGCGAACGTGTAGCCGAGCTCGGCGCATCGGCCGGCGAACGTGAGGTGGAGCGCGAGGTCGCCGAGCGTCTCACCGGTCGATCGGTCGTCGACGGTGATCTGGAACCAACCGTCACCGGGCGGCACCCCGTCGTGGGCGAGGATCGAGGCGATGAGGGTCGCTGCGTCGTCGCGTGAGTACGGCACGGCCCAGGCCTGGTACGCCGAGGTCGCCGGGTCGTTGCGACGCTCCCAGAGCCCGTCGACGTCGGACTCCCGGACCGGGCGGAGCAACAGCCGCTCGGTCTCGATCGGCTCGAAGCGGGGCACGGGTCGGCTGACCGAGCGGCTGGTCGGAACGTCGTCGGCGGCCACGGGTCGAGCGTAGGTGCGCGGCCTACTCTCGGCGCCATGAGTTCCCCCATCGCGCTGGCCGACTGCTCGATCTTCGTCGAGCCCCAACAGGGCGCCTCGTACGACACCTTGCTCGCGGTGGCGACCCGCGCCGAGTCGCTCGGATTCCGGACCCTCTTCCGCTCCGACCACTACCTCAAGATGGGCGACGTGTCGGGCGAGCCGGGTCCTACCGACGCCTGGGTCACACTCGCCGGGCTGGCACGGGACACGTCGACCATCCGACTCGGCACGCTGGTCACGTCGGCCACGTTCCGGCTGCCCGGCCCGCTCGCCATCGCGGTCGCCCAGGTCGACCAGATGTCGGGCGGTCGGGTCGAGTTGGGCCTCGGCGCCGGCTGGTACGACCAGGAGCACACGGCGTATGGCATCCCGTTCCCGGGGCTCGGCGAGCGGTTCGACCGACTCGAGGAGCAACTCGAGATCCTGACCGGGATGTGGAGTACAGCGCCCGGGGCAACCTTCGGCCACGATGGTGCGCACTACCGGGTCGTCGATTCGCCCGCGCTGCCGAAGCCGGTGCAGTCGCCGGTGCCGATCGTGGTCGGCGGACGGGGGCCACGTCGCACGCCGGCGCTCGCCGCGCGGTTCGCGAGCGAGTTCAACACGCCGTTCGCCGAACCCGACGACTACCGGGAGCAGACGGCTCGGGTTCGTGCGGCGTGCGAGGCGGCCGATCGGGATCCGGCGTCCATGGTGTTCTCAGCAGCGTTGGTCGCCTGCATCGGTGAGGACGAGTCGACCTTCGTGCGTCGTGCGGCGGCGATCGGTCGTGAGCCCGACGAGTTGCGCGAGCACGGCGTGTGCGGCACGCCCGCCGATGCTCGGGCGACGATCGAGCGGTGGGCCGGTCTGGGCGTGGACCGCCTCCACCTCCAGGTCCTCGACCTCGACGACCTCGACCACCTCGACCTCGTCGCCGCCACCCTCACCTGACTGCAACATCGGCGCCAGGCGAAAACGTTCCCGCCTGGCGCCGATGTTGCAGTCCCGAGGTCGCAGTCAGGTCGGGTTGCAGCGGTGGCCGTCGCGGCTCAGGACGTCGAGAACACGGCGCGCCGACGTACGGATCGTCGACTCGTCGAGCGTCCCGTCGTCGACGGCATCGACGATCGCGTCCACGACCGCACCGGTCTGCGACGTCCGCGTGAACACGACCACGTCGATGCCGGCACGAAGGGCCTCGACGGCGGCCACCGACTCCGGAAGGCCCACCGCGCCCATCCCCAACGCGTCGCTGACGACGAGCGCGTCCGCGTAGCCGACCTGCGAACGGAGCAGATCGATGGCCGCCGAACTCAACGTCGCCGGCCGACCGTCGGTCAGTCCCGGCACCGTGAGGTGACCGACCATGACCGCAGCGTCGCCGGCGCCGACCCGGTCGCCGAGTGCCGCGAAGGGGACGAGGTCCCTGCCGGCGAGCTCGTCCAGCCCTGCGGTCACACCCTCGGCGTCGTGGGTGTCGGCCGAGGCCGCGCCGTGGCCCGGGAAGTGCTTGAGGGTCGCGACGAGCCCGGCGTCGTTCCACCCATCGACGTAGGTCCGTGCCCACTCGGCGACATCGTTCGCGTCACCGACGAAGAACCGCGACGCTGCGAGCGGGACGTCGCCGTCGTCCGGTGCCACGTCGACGACGGGGCCGAGCACGATGTCGACACCGACCGACCGGACCGAGCGTCCGTGCTCGGCGATGATGCGCCTCGCCGCAGTTCGATCTCCACCGAGCGAGACGTCGCGCTGCGACGCGAGATCACCGAGCACCCGGAGTCGTTGGACGTCACCACCTTCCTCGTCGGTCGCGACGACCAGGCCGTGCCTGCTCAGACGCTCGAGGTCGGCGAGACGCACGGTCACCTCGTCGGTGTCCCAGCCGCGCGGCTGCATCAGGAGTACGCCGCCGACGTCGTGGCGCTCCACCGCATCGACGACCGAGTCCCAATCGACCGGGTCGGCGGCCGGCCACACCAGCAGCGCCGCCGCCGCCCGCAGTTCGATCCGCTCCGCGCACTCCGTGCTCAGCGCACTCGTCGGCACGGCCGTCGTAGGCGCAGCGGTGGTCGCACCGTTCGTCGGCACACTGGACGACGGTGTGGTCGGGGCGGTCGTCGTCGGCGCAGTCGGCGCGGTCGTGGCCGTCGTCGGCGTGTCGACGGGAGCGGTCGTCGAGGTCGCGGTCGCGCTCGTCACCGGTTCGGTCATCGCCGGTTCGGCGATCACCGGTTCGGTCACCGCCGGTTCAGCCGTCGAACCCAGCGGCACGTCGGTTGGATCGCCCGACTCGGGCGCGCCGGCGCTCCCGCACGCCACAGCCGCCAGGCCGACCATGCCTGCGATGACCATCCATCGGCGTGTCGATCGAGACCGTCGCGTGCTCATGCCGGGCGTAGCACCAGCGTTCCCGTCGCATCGTCGCGGTCGGTCACCAACCGGGCGGCGCAGTTCGAGCGGTCGAACCCGGCTTCGACGCACCAGCCGTTCGCACCGGCGGCGTCGTCGAAGTCGGCGTCGACCAGCGTGAACCACCACCCCGCCATCCGTTCGCCGTCGAGCAGGAAGGCGAGCGTGGACCCCTCGACGAGCAACACCGCCTCGTCGGTCTCCGCTGCGAGCTGTTGGTGGAGTGCGAGGATCGCCGCGAGGTCGTATGTCGTCCCTTCCCACCCGGTGCCCTCACGCTTGCCGCTGACCTGTGGCACCCAGCGTTCGCGCAGGTCGAGCGCCCGTTCCAGGTCCGCGGCCGCGATCTCGGTGAGCTGATTCCCCGGGTCGCTCACGTCCTCGGCGGGGTCGCTCACGTCTGACGTGTCGTCGTCGTCAACGATCGCGACCGCCTCGGCGGGCGCCGGTTCGGTCGTCGTCGTTCGGTCCGACTGCGCAGCGTTGGTGGCGAGCCAGGCGATCGCAGTGGCCCCGATCGCCAGGAGTCCGAACGCGGTGATCGCGATCCCACGAGTCCACCGGCGATCAGACGACGTTGCGAGGTGATCGACGTCGGGTCCACGCGGGTTCGCGACGTGCGCATCGGCGGGCCTCGTCGCCGTGACCGCCTCCTCGTGCGCCGTCGGACGGGGCGGCGCGCCGTCGGCCGCTGCCACGAGCGCAGCGAGGCCGGGGTGGGGGAGATGCCCGACGGACAGCGCGACGCCACAGTCGGCGCAGAAGAGCGCGTCGTCGGCGTTCGCGATCCCGCATTCCCGGCAGAGGAGCGCGGACGGTGGGGCGGTCAGGGCGCTCACACGGTGCTCGGCGATGTCGGCACGAGGGATCGATCGGGTCGGTACTGCATGGGATCGCACACGAGTCTCGTTCACGATGGTCCAGAGTTCGTGGCGGCACCGACCTTGCAACTTCCGCATCGGCGGCTCGTCTCGCCGGGCGATCGCTCGTGGCGGTGATTGCCGCTGCGAACCGCTCGGCATCGGCAACGATGGGGCAACACGCCAACGAGGTCGGACCGTCCGACCTCGCGGGCCGGAGGAGACGGAGCACTCATGACCGCCGACGACGCACCGACCACCCGCGGGACGACCTTCGTGCCGGGAGGCCATGTCGCGCTGGTCGGTCCGCGGACGATCGGACTGATCGCCGGCGACAGCGCGGCCACGCGCCAACGACTGTGGGAGATGGTCGATGCCGACATCGCCGTCGACGACATCCTGGACGAGCTCGCGGTCCACGGCATCAAGTCGCTGCCCGACTTCGCGATCGCGCAGGTCGAGGGGACCGATCTGCGCATCGTCGTCCGCGGCACTGCGCGCATCGCAGCCACATCGCACGGCGGCGTGGACCGCAACGTCGATGCAAACGGCGTGCGCACGTGGGTGGAGGATGTGGTCGCGGATGTGACCGACGTGACGATGTCGCTGCCCGACGACGGATTCGCACCGTTCAGCTCGGACGATCCGTTCTTCGTCGACGCGGGCGTCGTCCCGGCCACGGCGCTCACCCGCACCTTCGACGCCGACGATGCGGACGGCCGAACCCGCCCCGCAGCGGTGGCGTCGGCCCCTGCTCCTGCACCGGCGCCCGACGCCGACTCCCCACCGGCGTCGAGCCCGTCGAGCGACGACGTGACCGCCGCGCCGTTCGACGAGCTGGCCGAACTCGATCTCGACCTCGGTGACGACCTCGAGGTCGGCACCGATCTCAATCTCGACGCCGAACTCGAGCTCGACACCGAGCCCGACCTCGATGGTGGCGCGGAGGAGGTGGCTGCGAGCGAGCCT
The DNA here is from genome assembly GCA_038529675.1 of Actinomycetota bacterium. Lineage (GTDB taxonomy): Bacteria > Actinomycetota > Acidimicrobiia > Acidimicrobiales > Ilumatobacteraceae > Ilumatobacter_A. The sequence goes on along the minus strand of JBCBDK010000055.1, from coordinate 3,168 downwards.
GCTGGATGGACAGGGGAACCCGACCGGTCCGTCGCTCCCGACGAGTCCGAGCCCGAACCCGAGCCCGATCCCGAGCCCGAACCCGAACCGAGCGCTCATCCCGACTGGGATGGCGATGCGGTCTCCGGACCGATCGTCCGAGCCGACGACCGTTCGTCCGGCCTCGACATCTCCGCCTTCGCCGAACCGGCACCGGACCCGGCCGGCGAGCCCGAGCCGGCTCCCGGCTTCGAACTCGACCCCGAGCCGGCACCGGAGCGCGAGCCGGACACCGAGGCGACTGCACCGCACGAGCCGGTCGCGACGCTGTCGTTCTCCAACGGTGAGCGAGTCTCGGTCGTCGGTCCCGTCCTCATCGGCCGGAACCCGAAGGTCGCCGAGATGATCGACGGCGAGCTGCCCCGCATCGTGCGCCACGAGGGAGCAATCGGCGGCCTGTCTCGCACGCACGCGGCGATCCGTGTCGTCGGTGCCGACCTCGTCGTCGAGGATCTGAACTCGACGAACGGCACCGATGTCGAGCTGCCCGGCCAGCTACCGGAGCGACTGCCCGGCGGCATGCCGATGGTCGTGTCGATCGGCACCGAGCTCGTGTTCGGGGAGGAGTTCCGGTGTGTGATCGAGCCTGCCGATCCGACGCTCGACGATTGATCGACACCGCACCGGACCGGCTCGAGCCGCCACGGTGAATCGGCGTCCGTCCGGGCCCCGGCGCCGAACGTCACGGTCGAAACGGCTCAAGACCGACCCCGATCGTGCCGATGGCGTGGAAGAAGGAGGTGTCGTTTCCGCCACGTCACCCGAACGGGACTCGTCGGCTCGTCGACGCAAACGGGTCGCGGTGACATAGCGTTCTCATCGTCATGGCCATGACCGCCACCCGAGCCAGCTCCGGGGTGCCCTGGCGACGTGTCCTCGGGCTCGTCGCCGTCGTCGCACTCGGCCTCGGCGCGCTCGTCGTCGCATTCCGATCCGATGGCCTCCCTGCGGTCGACGCGTCGTCGTCGCAGGCCACGCGCTGGTTCGTCCACCAGCCCACCAACCGCGTCGTGCTCGTCGACGGCTTCGGCGGACGGGCACTCGCCAGCCTCGATGCCGGTGAGGCCGGCGACGAGCTCTTCACGACCGAAGCCCAGGGCCAGGCGTTCCTCCTCGACGACACGTTGGGCGATCTTCGCTCGATCGACACCGCCGAGCTCCGGCTCGGGTCCGCACAGGCGTCCGCACCGCTCGGCAACGGCACCGCATTGGCTCGATCCACGGCCGCCGGCCTGGTCGTGGTCAACCCCTTCGACGGCGTCGCCGTGCTCCTTCCTCAGGGGGCCGATGCCGTCCCGTTCGAGATCGATCCGGTGGCGATCAACGACGCCGGCGCCGAGCAGATCGTCATCGCGACCGACGGGTCGGTCGTCCAGGTCGTCGGCGACTCCCTCGTGCGCACCACGCCGCAGGGCGCGGTCGGGGTCCCGCTCGGCGTGTCGGGTTCGGCGGTGGCCGTGTCGGCGGTCGGTACCGAGCCGCTGGTGTTGGATCGCGCTGCGGTCGCCGTCCGCCTCGGCGACGGCTCCTGGCACGCCCTGCCGACCGACGCCGCCGGCGACGAACTCGTGCTCCAGCAGCCCGGTCCGCGGTCGACCTGCGGCTGGGTGGTCGCCGACGACGACCTGTGGTGCGTGGGTTCGGGCGGGATCGAGCGGTCGGTCGCCGTCCCGGGCCTCGGAGCCGACGGCGGCGACCTGCTCGCAATCGCCGGCGACTCCTCGGCGCTCGTGCGCCGGGGCCCGAATCAGGTGGTCCACTTCGATTGGCGCACCGAGGAGGTGCTCGACGAGCAGGCGATCAGCGTCGCCCCTGATGCGACCCTCGACGTCGTCGCCACGCTCGACGTCATCTGGGTCGACGACCGTGGTGGCGACTTCGTGTGGTCGGTACATCCGTGGGGCATCGAAGAGGTCCGCAAGAATGCGTCCGACCTGCTCGTGATCGGTGAGGACGGCGAGATCGTCGAGCAGGGCGAGGGTGGGACCGGCGTACAGGCAGGGTCCGACGATGGCATCGGTCAGGACGACTCGTTCCGCGACCCCGACGACAACGGCGTCGACGACCCGCCCGTTGCGGTCGACGACCAGGTCACGGCTCGCTCGGGCACGCAGGTCCCGGTGTCGGTCACGGCGAACGACTTCGACCCCGACGGCGAGGCGATCGCGGTCGCGTCGGTCGGCGATGCCGAACGAGGCACCGTCGAGGTGGGGACGGCCTCGACCGTCGTGTACACGCCGGAGGCGGACTTCGTCGGCATCGACACCTTCCGCTACACGATCATCGACGGCGACGGCACCGAAGCCAGCGCGAACGTCACGGTCGAACTCCTGCCGACCGACGCCAACAACCAGCCGCCGATCGGCAATGCCGACGCAGCCCAGACCGGCCCCGGCGTGCCGGTCGTGGTCGAGGTACTCCTCAACGACGTCGACCCCGAACGCGACGCACTGCGCATCGCCCAGTTCTCGGCGACACCGACCCTCGGCGAGGTGACCGAGGTCGAGGGCCCGACCGGATTGCCGGCGCTGCGTTACGAGCCGGCCGACGGCTTCGAAGGTCGGGCGACGTTCTCGTACCGACCGGTCGACTCGTTCGATGCGGTCGGCGAACCGGTCGACGTCGTCGTCGAGGTCGCCCGCGACGGCGACGAGAACCGTCCGCCGATCGTACGGCCCGATGCCGCTCGGACGCGTCGGAGCAACCCCGAGACGATCCCGGTCCTGGTCAACGACGACGACCCGGACGGCGACCCGCTCCGACTCGACGTCGTGCGCCCGCTTCCCGACGGGCTCGACGTGGACGTCCGCAACGAGTCGCTCGTCGTGCTCGCCCGGCCTGGTTCCGGTGACGTGATTCCGTTCCAGTACGTGGTCGACGACGGCAACGGCCACATCGTTCGCGGCTCGGTGCTCGTCGTGGTGATCGACGAGGTCGAACCGAACCGCCCGCCGGTCGTCTCGCCGGACACGGCGACGGCGGTCGTCGGCCAGACCGTGCTCATCGACGTCACCGCCAACGACAGCGATCCCGACGGTGACCCGCTGGCGGTCGTCGGCGTGAGCGACGCCGGTGGACGAGGTCTGACGGGCGTCGCCGGCCGATCCCAGGTCGAGTTCACCGCCACTG